>CAMKAR010000068.1 GCA_946410535.1 uncultured Bacteroidales bacterium | reverse complement strand
ATAGTAAAAACAGTTCAAGGTTCATGTAGGGATGGGGTCAATGCCCAAAAAGGATACATGATTTGTTTGAATTATTCGTACCTTTGCCCAGTCACAAAAAACAACCCATCATGGCAAGCAACCTAGATTTCGTTCAATACATCGCCGACCAATGTGCCAGCGCGGGCGAAATTACCGCGAAAAAGATGTTCGGCGACTACGGCATCTATTGCGATGGTGTCATCTTTGGCCTCGTTTGCGACAATCGTTTTTACCTGAAACCGACTGAAACAGCCCGATCGTTACTGCGCAGCGTGGAAATGCGTCCGCCTTACGACGGCGCGAAAGACTATTTCCTCATTGAAGATGTGGACGACCGCGATTATATCGCCGAATTGGTACATGCGACTTGCAAGGAACTATCTGCGCCAATACCAAAAGCTAAACATGATAAACAGTTCTGAGTTTTTGCAAAAGTGGCAGAAACTGTATGAATGAACCGAAAACTTTGCCCAATCTTGTTGTAATTCTGTCGAAATTTGTAATTTTGTCGGCGAAATGGTGGCTGTGTGGCCACCTTTTTGCCAACGTTTCTATGGGTATCACAATCGGTCTTTTGATTCCTCTGTTAGGCACCATGCTCGGTGCGGCTTTTGTCTTTTTCATGAAGAAAGACATGTCACCCAAGTTGCAGAAGTCGCTGTTGGAGCTGATAGCGATTAGATTAATGAAAGCGGTCAACGATGTTTCGTTGGCCGCTTTCGTTATGAAGAAATAGTTTTGACTTCTTATTTGTTGTCGATATGGGTCACGTTGAAGTTGCTGTCAAATTCAATCTCCGTGCCGTTGTTCAACTCAATCTCCCAGCCGTTCAGCTTTTTCTCGATTTTGTCGATGTGCTGGGTGGGGTAGTTTGCAGTGACGTAGGCGGCAATCTGTTCGGGGACAAGTTCGACAGGAACAATGCCATAAACGCTTGATTCATCGCAATCAACGCTCTTCCATTCGAAGGCAAGGCTGAAGGTGATTTCGGTGCCATCGGTCAGTTTCACCTCATAGTCATCTTCGTCCACTTCAACCTTGAGTATGCCGACTTGTGGGAAATAGGTCTCGACGAAAGTGTTGATTTCCGGATAGTTGGTATTGCTGCCGCCACCATTTCCGCCACCGTTTCCGATGACATTGAAGTTGGTGTCGAACTTGATCTCCCGACCATTGTTGAGTTCGATTTCCCATCCGAAAAGCTCTTTTTCGATTTGCTCGATCTGCTGGTTGGGGAAGTTGGCGTTTACGTATGCAGTGATTTCGGTGGGAACGAGTTCGGCGGGAACCGCATTATAAACCGTGCCATCTTCGCAGTCGATGTGGGTCCATTCGAAGCTGAGGTTGAACGAGATTTCGGTGCCGTCGCGGAGTTTCACTTCATACTCGTCGTCTTCCGCCTTGATGTTAAGGATTTCAGTTTGAGGGAAATAGTTGCTGACGAAAGTGTTGATTTCCACATAATCGCTACTGTTTCCTCCATTGTTTCCTCCACCGTTTCCTCCATTGTTGACGATGTTGAAGTTAGAGTCGAACTTGAGGTCAACGTTGTTGTCGAGTTCAATCTCCCAACCATTGCTTTCCCTTTCGATTTCGTCGATGTGTTGGTTGGGATGGTTGGCGGTGACGTAGGCCGTGATTTGTTCCGGGACGATGGTCTCGGGCACGGCACCATAGATGGACGAATGCTCGCAATTCACTTCAACCCATTCAAACGCATGGGTGAAATACACCTTGGTGTTGTCGCTTAGAATCACGCGGTAATAGTGTTCTGTTTGGTTGCAACTGAGGATGTTTGTTTCCGGGAAATGCGTGTTGACAAACGAGACGATCGTCGTGTCAATGTTAGGTGCATTGACGGGTGCGCCGGTGCCTTCGGCCTCCCATTGGTTGTTGTTGCTGGTTGTGCCTCCTGTGGGCGTTTCTTTTGTGCATGATGCCACTGCAAATGCCATGGCAATGAATGCTGCAAACAATGCAAATCTCTTCATTTTAGTTAGATTTTAGTTGATAAATGATTGAATTGTAGGATAAAAAAGATGGCCCGAACCGAAGTCCGCACCATCTTCCATGTTTTTCGTTATGATATGGTTATGGCTGTCAGCCAAGCTTTTCCTTGGGGCGTGGCGCCTCACCTGCCCAAGACGCAAAGCTGCTGAGCACATGTTTTCGGCTTGTTCTTCTCCGATGGCCGTAAATGGACAAAAAACACCCAGGCTTTGAAAACTATCCGATGTGTTCATAAGCTCGAAATCCGAATCCTCATCCTCGTCAAACTCGTCACAGTCGAATGATATATTCGACTGGATTTCAGTTTGTTCCACAATGTAGAAATCCTCTTTGTCCGTGTTGGTAAGGTCAAGGAGGAACAGCCCCATCAGGATGAGTGCGACGAAAGAGACATATTTTCTGAAGAGGTCAATCATGGTGATGTTGATGTTCTGTTGAATAACGGAAAGGAGACGGGATTATTGTCTGGTTGGAAAAAAATCGTGTTATTGTGTCGGCTTTGATTTGAAGATGGCGAGGGATGGAATGAATCCTTCCAATTCCAGCAAATACCTTTTCGCCTCCAAGCCGCCACCGTAGCCGGTCAGCGTGCCGTTGCTGCCGATGACGCGGTGGCAGGGCACGATGATGCTGATGGGGTTGGCTCCATTGGCGTTGGCCACGGCCCTGACGGCCTTTGGAATGCCAAGATTTTGTGCCATCTCGCCGTAGGAAAGGGTGGTGCCGTATGGGATGCGCAACAGCTCTTCCCAAACCCGTTTCTGGAACTCCGTCCCGACGAAAAGCAATTGAAGGTCAAACGTGGTGCGCTCACGGCGAAAGTACTCGTCGAGTTGCTGGCGGGCGGCATCGGTGGTTTCCGAAGGCAACTCGACGAAATCTGCCCGAAGCATCTTCTTCAGGCGGTTTTCCGTCGCCTCGCGGTGCCAGCCGTTGGTCCAGTCGCAGAGGCAAAGCCGATCCCCGAAGCCGCCGAGGAGCAGCGTGCCGCAAGGCGATTCATATCGTTGTATTTGAATGTCTTTCAAATGGATCGTGTGCCTTTTTTGTGACCTGTTGCCCGCTTTTTGTTGCTGCGCAAATCTTGCAGGCGTTTTGGGAACTCTTGCTTAAACTTGTTTCAACTGTTCCACATAATCGTCAATCCTGTGCAGTTGCTTCGGGATCTCGATGTTTTGCGGACAATGTGGCGCGCATTGGTTGCACCCGATGCAATGGCTGGCTTGGCGCAAGGCAGGGATGTTGCGGTCGTAGCCGATGAGGAAACGTTTGCGGGCTTCCCAATATTCCTTGGCCTCTGGACCGCCTGTGGGCATCTTGCCTTCGGTGACGCTACTGTTGTAGTAGGCAAAGATGGCGGGGATGTTCAGTCCGTAGGGGCAGGGCATGCAATAGTTGCAGGCTGTGCAAGGCACGAGTGGCAGTTCCACGATTTCTTCCGCAATCTTCATCAGGAAGGCGTTTTCCTCTTCGCTAATGGGGCGCAAGGGAGAATAGGTCTCCACGTTTTGCTTCAGGTGTTCCATATAGGTCATGCCGCTCAAGACGGTGAGGATGCCTTCGGGCGTACCGGCAAAACGGAAAGCCCAACGGGCTACGGGTGACTCAGGCTCACGCTCCTGCATCTGCTTCACGATGTGGTCGGGCAACGAGGCCAGACGACCACCTAAAAGCGGCTCCATGATGACGCCAGGGATGCCACGGCTATGCAGGGCTTCGTAAAGGTATTTGGCATCGGTGTTGCGCGTGTTGAGCTCGTCGGCATACTTCCAGTCGAGGTAATTCAGCTCGATTTGAACAAAATCCCAATGGTATTTACCCTCGTCGTGCCATTGCAGCAGCATGTCGAAGATGTCGACGTCGCCATGGTACGAGAAGCCGAGGTTGCGGATACGTCCCGCCTTTTTCTGCTCTACGAGCCAATCCAAGATGCCGTTGTCGATGAAACGGGCGTTGAACAGCTGGTGACTGTCGAGGTCGTTGGTGTTGCCACCGATGCTGTGAAGCAGCAGGTAGTCGATGTAGTCGGTCTGAAGCTCTTTCAGCGAGTTCTCAAACATGGCTTGCGAAGCCTCACGACTCCATGTGGACGGACTGAAGTTCGACAGCTTAGTGGCGATGTAGTAAGAGTTGCGCGGATGCCGTGAAAGGGCAATGCCCGTCGAGCGTTCCGAGAGGCCTTTGCAATAGGCTGGTGACGTATCAAAGTAGTTGATGCCGTGTTCGAGGGCATAGTCCACCTGCTCGTTGACCATCTCTTGGTCGATGCTGGCATCGGGGTGGTCGCGGAAGGTGCCGCCGCCTTCCACAGGCAGACGCATCATGCCGTAGCCCAACAGCGAGACCTTGTCGCCTGAGTTGGGGTTGGTGCGGTAGGTCATCTCGCCTTGGCCGTCAATGACGTTTTTGGCGATGACGGGCGATTCGTCGTTGTTTTTGCAGGCGGACAACACCACCGAAGTGGCCACCGCAGCACCGCCCATATGTTTTAGGAAATCTCTTCTATCCATGATTGTAATTATTTGTTTGTTTTTGTAGGGCTGTCGTATCACGGCAGCCGTTGATTCGTTATGGCGGCTGCCACAATGTGACAGCCTTACACCCAATTATCCGATATGGTGCATTTCATTCCCTTCCACATAAATCGCGCTGAACGGGCGGGCGGGGCAGAGGTTCTCGCAGGCACCGCAGCCGATGCATTTGTTTACGTCGACGGCGGGCACTTGCACGGTGCCGTTAGGGCCTTCGTAGTCAATCATCTGGATGGCACCGGTAGGGCAGTGGCGGGCGCAGTTGCCGCACGAAACGCCGTCAGTCAAGACCACGCAGTTTTCCTTCACCCAAACGGCATGGCCGACATGGATGGTGGTCTTTTCCTCGCGCGTGATGGGCTTGATGGCACCGGCAGGGCATACCTCGCTGCACCGTGTGCATTCGGGACGGCAATAGCCGCGTTCAAACGACATGGTGGGCTGCATGAAGTGCATCAGGTCGGTGGAAGGACGTAGCACATTGTTAGGGCAACTCGAAACGCAGAGCTGGCAGGCCGTGCAATGGCGTTGCATGTGTTTTGCCGAAATGGAGCCAGGAGGCGTGAGAGGTGTCTCGCGTTTTTGGGCCACCTTGTCCTCGATGACGGCCAGTCCGCCGTCCACTTTCATTTGGGTTTGGGCCAAAGCAGCGGAAGTTCCGGCCACGGCTGCACCTACTAAGAAGGCACGACGTTCCGTGTCGACGGGCTTCGATGCGGCAACGGGCTTTTTCGCAGTATAATGCAACGCGTCGAACTTGCACTTGTCCAAACAGTCGCCGCAGACCACGCAGCGTGAATAGTCGACTGTACCGTTCTTGAAGTCAATGGCTTGGGCCTTGCAGTTCTTTTCGCACATGCCGCAGTTCTTGCACTTGTCTTTGTCGAAACGGACACGGAATCCAAACCCGGGGATACGCGAGATGAAACCGAGGGTGGTGCCAACAGGACAGATGGTGTTGCAGTAAAGACGGCCTTTGCGCCATGCGAGGAAAGCCAATATTAATAAGGTGAGGATGGCTACCACAAAGGTCGTCACGCTACGCATCCAGATTTGGACTTCTGTGAAATTGTAACGGTCGTTCGCGGCATCCATCGAGGCGAGCCAATTGTTCAGCAGGTCATACAACGGCTTGAACAGGCTGTTGACGATGCGGCTGTAGGCACTGTATGGCTCAAACAAGGTCGTGACAGGTGCAAAACCGATGATTAACGCAAGGGCGAATACGCCGAGGAAACCATAGCGCAGCACTTTGTTTTCCTTGGCGTAACTGAAACGGTTTTTCTTGGCTTTGCCACCGAGCCACGAGAAGAAGTCTTGCATGATGCCCAAAGGACAAATTACGCTGCAATAGATTCTCCCGAAAGTGTAGGTGAGCCAAAAATGGAGTAAAATCACAGGGATGAGGTTCAGGGCCAACAAGGCAGGCAAAAACTGGATTTTGGCCACCCAGCCGGCCCAAAGATGCACTCGGAATCCAATGCCGAGCAGCAACAGGGTCACTAAGGTCATCATGACCACTTGAAGACAGATTCTGATTTTACGTAACATAATGTATTTGAGTTAGTTGATATTTGAATTAGTTTGTTTCGCTTGGTTCAGGCGGATTTGTAATCCGACTGAGTTGAATATGGGGATTTCAAATCCGCTCGAACTGCTGTCGAGTGTCTTTTCACAATAACAATACTTGCTTCATACAGCAAATAAATCGGCACGGTGACGAGCATCAGCGTGACGGCATCGCCCGTCGGGGTGATGACGGCGGCAACGATGGCAATGCCCACGATGGCGTGCCGACGGTACTTCTTTAAAGTCTCCGCGCTGAGCAGTCCCGCCTTGGCCAACAAATAGTTGACAATGGGGATCTCGAACAATATGCCCATCAAGAGGCTGAGCATGAGCAGCGTAGAGACGTAAGACGAAAGCGCGATCTGGTTGTGCACCTCGGCATAGACCTGATAGTTGAAGAGGAAACGGAATGCGAAAGGGAAGATGATGAAGTAGTTCATCAGCACACCGAGGACGAACAGCAAGGTGCCCCATATTATAATAGGTGCGGCATGGCGCTTCTCCTTGTCGTATAAGGCAGGTGCGATGAAACCGTAAAGCTGCACGATGAGGTAAGGCGAAACCACCACGAGTCCCGCCCATAGTGCCACTTTGAGGTGTGTCATGAACTGCGCCGCCAGTTCCGTGTTGATGAACGAAGCCTTGAAGCTACCCGGACACAGCGACTGCCATCCCGTTTTCGTGCACAGCCACTCCATCAGTCGGTAGGAGATGAAGTCGTCGCGCGACGGCGCAAACAGCAGGCCGAACAAGACATCCTTGAAGCAAAACGCCGCTGCCGCTCCAATGGCCCAAGCAATCAGGCAGCGGAAAAGCACCTTCCGCAGCACGTCCAAGTGGTCCCAAAAACTGCTGACCTCCGCTTGGCTCATTCTTCTTTTGCGTCTTTGGCGGGTTCTTTTTTCTCGTTAGGGTCTTCAACGCCGTTCACGCCGTCCTTGAAGCTCTTCACGCCTTTGCCGAGACCCTTCATCAGCTCCGGGATTTTGCGGCCACCGAATAGCAGCAGGACGAGGGCTACGATGAGGATGATTTCGGTCGTTCCAATGGTAAGCAATTGCATAATGTGTTGTGTTTGTTGATTAATCGCTGCAAAAATAGGGAAAAAGACAAGACCTGCAAGTGACAATTTTTCGGTTTTTGTTGTAAATATCACGGAAACGGTCCTCGAAAACATTTTTTTTGCGAATTTGTGTTGCGGAAAAGGAAAAAGTCGTACTTTTGCGGCCTCAAATTCAATCAACCATAGTATTAACAACTTAAAAGAAGGAAGTGTTTTAAAATGATTATTGTTCCTGTAAAAGAAGGCGAAAGCATCGACAGAGCTTTGAAGCGCTACAAGAGAAAGTATGAAAAGACCGGCGTCGTGAAGGAACTTCGCGCCCGCCAGCAGTTCACCAAGCCCTCAGTCATCAAGCGTGCGCAGATGATGAAGGCCATCTATGTGCAAAAACTCCGTGAGGCTGAGCAGAATATGTAATTCATTCCGTACTTGATGCGGAACGCCCGCTTAGGAAAATAATTTTTTTAGGCAAACTTCGCCGTGGATTGGTAATTTATTACTAATTTTACGGCGAAGTTTTTTGTTATGCTCATCGAAAGGTTCATAGCATTCATCGAAGCCGAGAAACGCTTCTCCAAATTGACCGTGAAAGCCTACCGTCACGACATGGAACAATTCGTTGGCTATCTGAAGGATGAATATGACACCAACGATCTGCTTCAGGTGACTACCACGATGGTGAAGTCATATGTCGTCAGCCTGAAAGGCGACGGTCTCGAAAACCGCAGCATCAACCGCAAGGTATCCACGCTGCGCACCTTCTATAAATATTGCCTCCGCGAAAACCTCATCGAAAAGACCCCCATGGCTGGCATCAAGGCGCTCAAGCAGCCCAAGGCCCTCGTCAAGTTCGTCACCGAGACTGATATTAATAAGGTGTCGTATGGCGACAGTGCCGATTTCGCCCACCTGCGCGACCACCTCCTCTTCGAGCTGCTATACCAGACAGGGATGCGGCAGGCCGAGTTGCGCGGGCTTCGCGATGTCGACGTCGACAAGATGGGCATGGAGGTGAAAATTCACGGCAAGCGCAATAAAGACCGCCTTGTGCCGTTATCCCTTCAGATGGTGCAGCTGATCACCAAGTATCAGACGTTGCGTGATGCGACTTTTGAGGCCAAGGCCGACCGGCTGTTGCTGAACGACAGGGGAGGGGAGATGACACCTACCTATGTATATAATAAGGTGCATCGGCTGCTCGAAGGTGTCACCACGCTGAAGCAGAAAAGCCCCCACGTTTTGCGGCACACCTTCGCCACGCATCTCTTGGACGAGGGTGCCAGCTTAGTGGCCATCCAGAAGCTGCTCGGGCACTCAGACTTGGCCACAACCCAAGTGTATGCCCACAACACAATCGAACAACTAAAGAAAATCCATAAACAAGCCCACCCTAAGGGTGACTAAAAGAAAGGAGTCATTATGAAAGTCATGATCAATTCAGTTCACTTCAAGGCTGACCAAAAACTTGAAGACTTCATTACGCAAAAAGTGGAAAAGCTCTGTGCCAAGTACAGCGAGGTGATCAACGCCGAAGTCGCGTTGAAACTCGACAACACCGACACCCCCGAGAACAAGATTGCCGACATCCGCCTCGTGCTGCGCGGCGACGACCTCTTTGCCAGCAAGCAAAGCAAGACTTTTGAGGAATCCATCGACACTTCCATCGACGCTCTGAAGAAGCAATTGGAGAAATACAAGGGCAAAACCATCAAATAAGACCCCTCCATAAGCTGCAAAAACAGCTGAAAAACGAGTGAGCCGAGCCGAAAATCAAGGTTCGGCTCACTTTTTTTGCGTATAAATGAATTATGTAAAGTACTGATTTACATATAAATGCAAATTTTGAGCGAAAATTTTTCAAAAAAAATGGGTGGAACGCATTGTCAATTCAAGAAAAGTATCTATTTTTGCACACCTTTTCAAAGCGAAAGGGACGGCGAAAAGAAGCCGACAGTTCTTTCACATGTTGCCGGTATAACTCAGTTGGTAGAGTAGCTGATTTGTAATCAGCCTGTCGGCGG
>CAMKAR010000067.1 GCA_946410535.1 uncultured Bacteroidales bacterium | reverse complement strand
AGGTTTGACCAAATCAAATTCCTCGTCATCGGAAAAATGCCATTCGTAAGATTGCTCCCACTCCTGAGCGAAGGTCTTGCCTCCAAAAAGCATCATGAAGATGAATGTAACTATAAATCCGGTTTTCATTATCATATTATATTGGTTTATAATTTGTTATTCTTTCATCCATTTTCCACTCTCTGCTTCTTTTCCATTTTCAACCACTTTCCAAAGATATGTTCCCGAAGGCCAACTTTCAGTATTTATTGCGGTATTTTTGCCAGTAATCTCTTGCTTATATATTTGTTTACCAGTCAAATCATAGATTTCAACTCGGGCGTTCCGCAACCCTGTGCGGATATTCAGCACATCTTTCCCTGGATTGGGATAAGCGACGGCCACTTTCAGCCCGTTGTCATGGGCTTCCTCAATGCCCATAAAAGCTTCGGCGGGGAATTTGGTGACGGAACTCCAATATTGGTCATGGTTGTCCATGTTTCTTGAATGGGAAACCAATACGGCACCACCATCACGGGTGGCCATGATGGCTCGCGCCCAACTATTGATTCTGCCTCCTTCAAAGGCATAATACACCGTGGATAGGGTGTCAAAATCCGAATTAAGGTGTTCTATCATCATCCATGAGTCATTGGTCGAATTGAAACCAATGTTCAAAGCGTATGCGAAAAATAACGAATTATCATCCGCAAAATCAACCGATTGCATATAAGCTGGGATATCATACTCAACGGTTCCCCTCTCCAAAAAATGGACATTGGGGATGATGTCCAAAGAATCGTTGCCGTTGTCATCCAGTTCATATAACCTGATGTTCCTGTCCGTGTTTGAGTTCTTGACCTCGGTGGAAGCCACCAAATAAGTTGTGTTATGACAGCTTCTTTTCACAGAAATGTTGGTGAACGAATTTTGGTTAGGCTCACCAGGATGCTTTAGAAACCTCTTTTTCAAGTAGTTGAAATTCTTGTCATAGTAATAAGCCACCCCTTGATGCGCCGTGCCGCCAAACAGATTGCCAAAATAATAGATGTAGCCCGTTTCTGTGGACACGATATGGGCTCTCCGTTCATTGTTTTGGTGGTTAGCACCCGAAACACCCCAGTCGTAGCCTTTCTGCTCGATAATTTCACCATCAAAGTTCATCCTGAACAGAAACAACGTATCATTTCCTCTTGGATTGAAATAGTCGTGACTTACCGTCTTGAAATAAGCTCCCACTATATTTCCATCATCGACAAAAGCAGAAAACAGAAACAGATTGCCGCTCAATTCGTTGGGCCACAAATCCCAAGCGGCATCACCTCTGTTCTCGAAAGTGTCAATAGGGATTGTGTGCTCGCAACTCTCAATGATTGAAAGATCATCGTCCAGTTTATAGAGGCCCAAAATGGCATCCGTCGGTGGGTTCTCATTGTTCATGAAATGATTGAAATAGGTGGAATCGTGGTCTGGATTGTAAGTCATCAGAGCGTAAAGCGCGCCTTGGTTTTCGAATAGAAAAGGCGTTGTAGATGTCGTGCAGAACCCTGGCTTGAAGAAGTCCTTTCGAGCCAATTCCTCTCCATGGCTGGAAAGCATCACAACGGCTGGTTGAGCGGAATAGAAGTCGCCGGCACCACTCTTGAAAAACAAAGCAGAACCAACAGCGATGTTACCGTTTGACAATTCGACTGCATCATATTGATTGAAACAAGATGTGTCGTTGTCCGAGTATTCGATGGAATGTTCCCACTCCTGCCCCACGCATACACTCTTAGCTCCGGCATTGAGTGCTTCCACCAAATCGGCAGTGCCATCGCCGCCATCACAAGCATCCGCAACGGAACCGTTCCAAGGTATTTGTGCCGTAATAATCATTCCAGCCAAAAGCAAAATGGTGAAAATAAAACACTTTTTCATAACTTCAGAATAGCATGTTCATACTTGAAGACTAACATGCAAAAATATAATGAAAAACCGCCATGAAATCGATCTCCCAGCCAAAATATAGGTTTTAGAGCCCGTTTTAATCATAACAATATGAAAAACAGCAAATTAAAAAATTGGAAATATAGGTTTTTGTCACCCAACACGGGTGTTAAAACCATCGATATCAGCCTTTTTCTTGAGGTTGGAGCGGTATTGCGTCACCGTATTTTCCTTCAGCCCCAACAAATCGGCCACCTCTTTCGCACGGAGACCAAGGAACGAAAGGATGACGATACGGCGCTCCGTTTCGTTCAAGTCGGGACAAGACTGTTTGAACCTATCCGTTGCCGAAGGATAGGCACCTTCAAACTCGCCAAGAATACGGCTCAGCCGATCGTCACCAGCCGATTGATAAATAGCCAACACCCGATGCTTCAACATCTCCCTTTGACGCTGAGACGATTGTTCAAGCATCGCTTGCAGCCGATTCACCTCTTCAAGATATTGCGTTTCCTTGGCCTTCGCCCTCCGCTTCGCCACCACAACGGCAGCCATCAGGATTAAAAAAGCCAAGCCAATCACCACCCAAAGCAGCACAAGGTTGTTTCCTGGTATCATCCGGTCTCTCAGATAAGCATTCAACATGGGCATGGCTTCGCCATTTTGGTTCGCCATCACCACCTGTTTTTCCTGATAAGCTTTTACGATATTGTAATAGGGCATTGCCTTTAAAGTGTCGCCCATTTCCTCGTAACAATCAGCCAACCCAAAGGCCGACTGTGTCTTGATGCTCTCGTCTTCAGCTTTGAAAGCTTTCTCCAAATAGACCACGGCTGAATCATAGTCTTGTCGTTTGTAATATACGAAAGCCATTTCCAAATAATTCCGGTAATAGAGAAGATAGGTGCTATCAATCAGACTCCCCGCTTGCTCAAAGTGTGAAATCGCCTCATCATAATGATGGCTGTGGCGCAAGCAGTTAGCCAAGACATTCTCAAGCATGGCCGTCTCGTAAGGAAAACGCTGGGCATCAGCCATGGCCAGACCTCCATCGCAGTAATAATAAGCCGAGTCCCCCTCGCCAGGTTTACCGAAACGCTCATACATGATGCCGAGGTTGGCCATCGAGCGGAGCATCCATGAGGTATCACCGACGGCTACAGCATAGTTCAACCCCAGTCGGCCCAATTGGGCACTAGTCTGCTCATCTGAAAAAAGGTGTGCAATACGCGTTGTAAAGAAGTGTATCTTACTATACAGCTGACCGACAGGTGCTTGAGACTCCTTGAAGTGCGCATCCAACAACTCCAAAGCCTGAAGGAACTGCGCAGTGGCTTGCTCTTGTTTGTCCTGTCCATAAAGCAAGCTCCCTAAAAGGTAATGACATCGGGCTTGCATCCATAGATGGCGGCACGAGACATCGTCCTCATAAAAAGCCACTATTGGCATCAGCAGCGTGTCCGAAAAACGGACAGATTTCGCATCGCAAACGGCAGTTTCCACAGAATCCATTAGCGCGGCATATTCCCTATCTTGGCTATCGACGGGAGTCAAAAAGTCACAGTCCCTTTTGGAGCAGCCTATCAGCACCATGACAAACAAACACACTATGGAAAAAAGTCGTTTCACGCTTCAAAAATACGACTTTTTTCCCGAACAGTTTCATTCTTTTACCCACTTCCCTATTTCCGCTTCCTTCCCATTGGTCATCACCTTCCAGACATAAACGCCATCAGCCCATCCTTCAGCATCAATCCCCGTCACATTCTCCGTAATGGCCTGTCTATGAACCAGCCTCCCATTCACATCATACACCTCCACCCGCGCATCTCGCAACCCCGTGCGGATATTCAGCACATCCTTCCCCGGATTAGGATATGCGATGGCTACTTTCAAGCCGTTCTCGTGGGCTTCCTCGATGCCTACGAAGGCCTCGGCGGGGAATTTTACGACCACAGACCCCTGTTGGCTCTGGTCGGTTAGTTTCTTCGTATGAGCGGTCATCAAAACGCCGCCGTCTCTCGCCAAGGTGATGCTTTCCGCACAATACCAAATCTGGTCATCATCGGTGCCGTAGTACACTTCAGAGATGGTGTTCATGTTTTCGTCAAACTTTTCAATCACTACCCATGAATCGTTAGCCAGCGAAAAACCCACATTCAATGAATAGCAGAAATACACCGAGCCATCTTCCGCAACATCCACCGCCCTGCACTCGGCCACAAAGTCATGATCAGGCACGCCACGGTGAATATCGTGAAGGACAGGCACAACTTCCTGGGTGCCTTCAATGTCATCGTCAAACTCATATAAATAACAATCATCTTCGGTCTGCTCGTAATGCCTGTTCGATCGCGTGGCAAAATAGGTCGTGTTATGCTTGCTCCGCATAATAGAGACATCGTCAAACGGCCAAGGATTATTTGTTGTGTTTGGATGCTTGAAATGTCTGATTCTTCGTAGATTGAAATCCTTGTCCAAGTAAACCACGGAACCACCGATAATTCGGTTTTTGTCGATTTGGCTTGGCGCCGGTGGCACATTGGATCGATTATTATAATAGATGTAGCCAAATTCGGTCGGCACCAACTGTTCGCGCCAAAAAATCATTTGCCATTCCCAGCCGGAATAGGGTATCTCATAGCCGACATTGGCCAACAACTCACCCTCAAAGTTCATCCTAAAGAAGAAGATGGAATCATAGCCGTGAATGCTGTCGCGGTCATAACTCACGTTTTTCGTGTAAACGCCCACCATGCAATCTCCATCGAGAATCGCGGAATGGAGATGGATGCTGCCGCTTGATTCGCAAGGATCATAGACGTATTGGCCCAGTGTAGTATCCACCGGAAAACTATACTCGTGACTTTCAACGATTTCCAAATCGTCATCGAGTTTGTACAATCCCAGAATGGCATCGGTAGGCGGATTGTCGTAGTTCAGGAAATAGTTGAAATAACACGATAGGTGGTCGGGGCTGTAAGTAGTCAGCATGAACAACTCGCCATTCTCGTTCTCAAATACATAAGGGTTGTATGACGAACCCCAATAGCCGGGTTTGACATAATTGTTTTGCGCCAGTTCCTCACCCTCGGGCGACAAGGCCACCAAAGCATTGTGCGGCGGATAGAAAGGATAACCGGGTGCGTATGACCCAACATTGAAAAGGAACGAGGAACTGACGATGATGCGTCCGTCCGACATCTCATAAGCGCAGTACTGGCGAGTCATTTCCGCATCTGAAGATTGGAAAGGAATTGTATATTCCCATTCCTGCCCAAAGGCCTTGGCTCCGAAAAACAGGGCAAGAGCAAAGGCGACCGAAAATTTGAAACTTATGTTCATGGCATTGCGTTTTTGAATTTGCATCCAAAATTATAGCAAAAAACAAGGCCATTTGCAAAAACCACACACACATTTCACACACTTTCCGGGTTATTTTGCCTCAAAAAATGAGGTTTGGCAAAAAAACTATTTAAATCATCCCAAAAATGCTTTCAAAAGACAGCTCCATTTTAGAGAAAGCGAAAAGCTGTCACGTTGGGTTCACGTTTGGAAAGTGTTACTAAGACAGATTCATCGAGGTAATTATCGACCAAAACGATTCTTTTCTTCGCAGTTTTGATCAAATCGGAGGCAAAAACGCGGGCATCGAATATTTGTCCGTCGTAGAAAACACCCTCAATAGGAGGTAATGCTGATCGAAAGAAAAAATCAATCTTCTCCTCGGTCCTTGTTACCCGTTGTTCCAAACGTTCAATACGTTGGGTAACGGCATATCCACGTAGTATATACTCTTTTAGTACTTTGTTAGCCCACTTTCTAAAATCAATCCCACGTTGAGATTTCAACGGTAACCGATAGATAAAATCATGTCAAGATTATAATAATCTACTTGGTAGTTTTTCCCGTCACTGGCAGTGGTCGCAAAATTTGCGACAACCGATTCTCCCTTTAATTCTTGAGCCAAAGCATTGTTGACGTGTTTGCCAATTGTTTTTACGTCTCTGTCAAAAAGCATGGCTATCTGCTGTCTATTAAGCCAAACTGTTTCCGCATCAATGCGGACTTCTAATTTGATATTATCGTCTGGCTGATAAATAATAATTTCTCCTTTTTCCATAAAAATACCATATTTATGGAAAAATTACAGAAATAAATTAAAATACCCTAAAGTTATTGTTAAAAGATCAAATATTTTTTATTAATTATTTCCTCACCCACTTCCCTATTTCCTCTTCCTTGCCGTTGGCAATCACCTTCCAAACATAAACCCCAGCGGGCCATGATTCCGTGTTAATCTTGGTGGTTTCGCGGTTCAACGGCATTTCTATTACCTTAACACCATAAATGTCAAAGATTTGTATCAGCGCATTACTGTTTGAAGTGCTGATGTTCATGCAATCATCCCCAGGAACCGGATAGACCATCATGCTTGCTTGCTCGGTCTCTTCCACTGCGTTAACCGACCAATACACACGGAGGAAATACTCAAACTCGCTGTATTTCGACCTGGCCGGAGCAGAATAGCAGTCAATGTCCTGATAATAGGCAAACAATCTATAGAGATATGAGGTCTCATCTTCCAAAGGGGAATTGTCGGTATAAGAAGTGGCATTGCCATTTAACATCTTGATTCTCTGCCAATCCATTTCGGATTCTTTGGTCCGGTAAAGAATAAACCCCGACAATCCGTCGTTGGGCTGCGGCGATTCCCAGGTCAACTTCACCTTGTTGTTGGAAGTCATCTCATACCAAAGATTGGTAGCAGGTTGGCAACCATCGCCTGCTGTAGCACAAGCCTCGTTGGTGGACTCGCCTTCTCCGCCTTCGCATAATGCCGTCACAAAATAGCAATGCCCCCCTAATGGGACATCCTCATCGGTAAAAGCAGTCGCTCCTTTTCTCACGGTCTTGACCACCACTCCATCGCGATAAATGTTGTAATCAGTCTCACCTTCGGCAGTCAGCCAATTCAAGACCACATCGTTGCCATCAGCAACAGCGTAAAGTTCAGAAGGACTTTCACATTCCTCATGACCGCAATTGTTGTTCATCGTCAGAAAGACACCTTCAGGCAAGTCGGAAGGATTTCCAGAAAAATGATATACCTGTTGTCCTTCGGCATCTTTGATGGTGAAAGTGATGTCATTGACATTACTGTTTCCCGCGCTCCAGCCAAAGGAGACGTTGCCCAAAGGCACTGCGACAGAAAACGCCTGCGGCGACGAGGTTGCTGAGACTTTTTCAACGATTTGCCCGGCATTGTTGTACAAGGTAATGGTCCCTCCTTGCCATCCAGAGGACGTAGAACTTGTCACAATGGCCCAATCGCAGCTTGGGCCAAAACGCACTGCGTTACGCAAGGCGGCTTCTCCGTGGTTGCCATCACAAACGGCATAAACAGTATAGTCATACAATCCGAAACATGGCACCTCATCACTGAACTCCATCGCCGCACCCGGTGTCAGACGATCCGCCGTATAAATCACCTGTCCATCACGTTTGACAACGATTTGATCAATAACCGACAAAGAGCTGTTACTCATTGTTTTAATAGGATTAACCCAGCTTATTAAGCAAGAATAAGCATCATCCGCCACAGGCTCCACAGTAAGATTTGAAGGTGCTTGAGGTGTGTTTTCATACACGGTGCGCGGTCTGATGTCATAAATCATGAGCTGATACGCGTTCCAGGCGAGATTGTACGTTCGAAGATTGTCAATACTGAAGTACCCGTCAAGCTCACCGCTCCAACCCCAATTGAAATGGAAGAGGCCATTGGCATCATATCCGTCGCAGATGAATGAATGGCCACCCACCCCCTGCTCTGTGTCCGTGCCAGCGTAAGCAATCGGAAGCCCCGAATCCAGGGCATTCCGCATGAGGCCCGTCCATTCATCGTATGAAGGATGACTGACCCTTTCGACGTAATGCATAGGAGCATAATCGAAATAGGTATTCAGTGCTATTTTCATGCTATTTTGGCTGGTTCCGCTGCCATTTGGCGCTGGCGCATACACCATATCAGTGGACACTCCGCAATGGTAAAGCAAGGTCGCTACCGCGTCGTTGTAATCGTTCAATTGCTCGGGCATCTCATCCCAATGATAGGTGGTCTCGCCAAAGTTGACGGTCAACGGTCCATAGAAATAGCTGTTGTTGGTGTGCGACCCGATGCCATGCTCAGGGTAGTTCCAGTATTTCATAATCTGGCCCATTGCGGTGGCCACACACCCAACTTTCACATGTCCGCACCAGCCGCCTTCATCTGCCGGACAATATTCGTTGTAATAGCATTCCTGATCCCAATGGGTAGCGATCAGCGGTGCTACCGCGCCCAGTTTTGTGGTTTGGGTCATGCCACATCGCTCAAGACTCTTCCATTCCCGCGCGATAACAAAATCAGCTTTGACCAGTCGTTCTTCCGCAAAATCAACCGATTCCGCATAGCCACCAAGAAAAAAAGCCAAACCTTCAGGGATATTATCCTTGTTGAACGAACCCGCCGGGGAATAGCCAAGAACAGGGCTGGTCAAATCGCTGGCTGACACGAGGACAAAACCCTCGGGAATGCCGTTAAATGCATAAAATGCCGGACGGCCGTTTTCAGTGTAGGCAGTGTATGCCCATTCCAACTGGACAGGCATTTCAAAGTTTGCCTCTACAAATTTTTCGCCAAGAGTTAGGGCGCGATTCGCATCTATTGTACCTCCAAACAATTGAATTGCAAGGAGCACCATGATGATTGTGCTAAGTCTATTTTTCATTTCTTGCTATTTTTTTCCAAAAATACAGCAAAAACCGCAAGAAAAACAATTCCATCAGCAAATCCACTATTATTTTAAAAAAAACATTGATTGTCAATGAATTACAATATTGTTTTCCACTAATAAGATTCGCAAAAATCCTAAAAACTCTTCACCCACTTCCCTGTTTCAACCATCTTTCCATTGGCAATCACGTTCCAAACATAAACACCTTCTGCCCAATCCTCGGCGTCAATCGCCGTCACATTCTCCGTAATCTCTCGCCCATAAACCATCCTTCCATTCATATCATACACCTCCACCCGCGCATCCTGCAATCCCGTCCTGATGTTCAGCACATCCTTCCCCGGATTAGGATAAGCAACCGCCACCTTCAGCCCATTCTCATGCGCCTCCTCGATGCCCACAAAAGCCTCGGCGGGGAATTTGGTGACCGTTGTCCACCGTTGCTGTGGATTATCGATGTTTTTTGTTTCAGTCGTTAAAAGAACGCCGCCGTCTTTTATCGTAGTGATACTTTCCGCCCAGCAAAACAAATCATCGGAACCATTACCGTAATACACCGTGGATATGTTTTCAAAGTTTTCATCAAGC
>CAMKAR010000066.1 GCA_946410535.1 uncultured Bacteroidales bacterium | reverse complement strand
TTCACTTGGCCGTAGACGTTGGGTTTCCATTCCTTGTGGCCTTCGAGGATCCACTCGCGAAGCCATTGCTCGTATTGGTCGAGGGGCAGGTACCAGTGCTTGGTCGGCTTCTTCACCAAGGCCGCGCCGCTGAGTTGCGAGTGCGGGTTGATAAACTCGTCGGGGCTGAGTGAAGAGCCGCATTTCTCGCATTGGTCGCCATAGGCACCCTCGGCGCCGCATTTCGGGCAAGTGCCGACGATGTATCTGTCGCTCAAGAACTTCTGACGTTCAGGGTCGAAATATTGTTCGGTCTCCTTCTCGATAAACTTGCCGTCGTCGTAGAGTTTCTTGAAGAACTCTTGCGCCGTCGCGCGATGGATCTTCGAAGAGGTGCGCGAGTAGATGTCGTAGCTCATGCCGAGGTCTTCGAACGACTTCTTGATGATGGCATGGTAGCGGTCGACGATGTCTTGTGGCGTGACGCCTTCCTTTTCGGCCTTGATGGTGATCGGCACGCCGTGCTCGTCGGAACCACCGACAAACAGCACCTCAGCGCCGCACATTCGCAGGTAGCGCACGTAGGTGTCGGCGGGGATGTAGACGCCGGCAAGGTGACCGATGTGGACTGGGCCGTTGGCGTAAGGCAAGGCCGTGGTTACTGTGTAACGCTTGAATCCGTTTTCACGGATTGATGGTTTGTTCGTTGATTCCATCTTATCCTAAGTTGTTAGTTTGACGTTGTTCAGTTGTTCAGTTAATCGCCCTTCGGGCACTCCCTTAGAAGGGGGATAAAAACGGGTGCAAAAATACAAAACATTTCGCAATACGCTAAACCATCCAAATAAATCCTTACTTTTGCCAATGGTTTTAAACCTTCATCAAACTTTTTTAGCCTATGAAATTCAAATCATTGATTCTTGCAGGGTTTTTATTGTTGGCCGCCAACGGCATGGCACAGGCCCCCTCAAACGGCAGGGCCTACTACCCCAAACAGACCCGCGTACCCATCTGGCTCGACCTCTCGGCGGGCTTGAATGCCGTCGACTGCTACGACGCCGGCACCGTGCCTTTCAAGTACATGGGCATGGGTACCAACCTCGACATGAGTGTCACCATCGAATGGCGACGCTGCCACATCCGCCCCGCGTTCCGGTATTTCAACAACATCCTGAAAGACCCTTCAGGCACAGCCACCGACCTCGATTTCTCGACCGAGTTCCTGTATCGCTTTGTCGACGGTGCCCAAAACCGCTTCCATCTGTGGGCAGGCGGCACGCTCCAAGGCTTCTTCGACACGAAGAGCATCCCCTCGTTGCAGAACGCCTCAACTTGCCTTTCGTTGTTCGGCAACGTGGGCGCCACGGCTATGGTGCAATACGACTTCGCTTTCAACCCCGACAAAAACCACAACTGGCTGACGGCCTATTTCAAATTGAACGTGCCGTTGTATGGTGCAGTCAACCGTCCTGGCTATGCCTACATCGGCAATCCGGCCATCAACGAAGATGCTGTCGAGACCTTGTTCGGCGAAAAGGAAGCCTTCGGCAAGTTCTTCCCTGGCCTCAATACGGACTTGGGGCTTTACCTCAACCTGCTCAACGGCAACCGCATCGGCCTCACCTACCGCTGGGACTACGTCTCGACGGGCAAGAAAGGCACCTATCGCTACGACAACGCCTTGCATTCCGTTAACCTTTCTTTTTTGTTTAGACTTAATTGATTAAAGCCATGAAAAAACTCAATATCATCATTTTCGGCCTTTTGGCCTTGGCCTTCGCCTCGTGCGAGCGTGCCTTCATGGAAAAAGACGAGCCTAAGAACCCCGTCAACGTGTTCGACTATCTCTGGGACCAAGTGGACCGCAACTACACCCTCTTCGACGTGAAAGGCATCGACTGGGACTCGGTGCGCGAAGTGTACCGCCCAATGGTGAACGACGACATGGACGACTACCAACTCTTCGACGTGTGCGTCGCCATGCTCAACACGCTTCGCGACGGCCACACCAACCTCTATTCTGGCTTCGATGCGTCGCGCAACGACTCGGTATATTATAAGATGTATGCCGATCGCAACATCAACACAGAGGTCGTTCTGCTTAATTATCTCACTGTCTATCACCACACTACTGGCAGCTTTGCCCACAACGCCATCCGCGACGGCAAGGTGGCCTACATCCGCTATTCCTCGTTCTCGAACGATGTCAGCACCGACCTCATGAAATACATGGTCAACTACTACAAGGACTGCGACGGCATGATTCTCGACTTGCGCCAAAACACCGGAGGTGCCATCACCAACGTGCAAAACCTGCTCAGCATCTTCGACAACCACAAGCAGCTCCTCTACAAGACCCAAGTGAAGAGCGGCCCCGGCCACGATGAGTTCACCGACTTCCAAGAGGTGTACGCTGCCGACAGCAGCATCTTGGGCAAGGACAACGCCTACACCAAGCCCGTGGCCGTGCTCATCGACCGTGGGTCGTATAGCGCCACGTCGTTCTTCTCGGTGTGCACTCAGGGCTACGACAACATCAAGCTCTTTGGCGACTACAGCGGTGGCGGCATGGGCATCCCCAACGGTGGCACGCTGCCCAACGGCTGGAACTACCGTTTCAGCACGACCCGCACCATCGCCCTCGACGGCCAGAACTACGAGAACGGCGTGCCGCCAGCAGTGCGCGTCCTCCTCGACCCCGCCTGCACCGCCCAAGGCATCGACAACGTGATTGAGACGGCTGCGGATTGGATTGTTGGGTTGTAACGATGTCGTCTTTTCAAATAATCTTGAAAAGATGGAAATTTAAACTTGCGATAATCTTGAAAAGATGTAATTTTGCAATCTCAATAATCTTGAAAAGATGTAAATACAAATATGAAACGAAAGATTTACAGCAAGTTACTTGAATGGAAAAACAAGCGCCACGGGGAAACAGCCGTCCTCATCGAAGGGGCGCGGCGTATCGGGAAGAGCTACATCGTTGAGGAGTTTGCCCGAAACGAATACGATTCCTACCTGCTCATCGACTTCAACAAGGCGGAGAACATCGTCAGCGAATGGTTCGACAACTACCTCAGCGACCTTGATACACTTCTGACGAACCTCCAAATCCACTATAGTGTCAGGCTGACCCCACGCAATTCAGTCGTCATCTTCGACGAAGTGCAGTTGTGCCCCCGCGCTCGTTCCGCCATTAAATATCTCGTTGCCGATGGGCGTTTCGACTACATTGAGACGGGTTCGCTCATCAGCATCAAGAAGAACGTGAAAGACATTGTCATCCCTTCGGAAGAGGAAGCCCTGCCAATGTATCCCATGGATTTTGAGGAGTTCCTTTGGGCGATGGGCAACGACATGCTGATGCCGTTCATCGGGGAATGTTTCGAAAAAAAGCAACCACTTGGTGGCCTCCACCGCAAAGCGTTGGACTATTTTCGAACCTACATGATTGTAGGCGGAATGCCACAAGCCGTCCTGAAATACATCGAGACGAAAGACTTTGAGGAAGTTGACCGTGTGAAAAGGTCGATTCTACAAGTCTATAAAAACGACATCGCCAAATATGCCTCCAATGTCGAGCACAAAGTGAAAAGCATCTTTGATGAGCTTCCTGCCCAGTTGCAGAAGCATGAGAAGAAATTCCGTCTGTCGGCCTTGGAATCCGGTGCCGCTTATCGCGATTACGACGACGCTTTCTTTTGGCTGTCGGATGCAGGCATCGTCAACATTTGCTACAATTGTACGGCCCCCAATATCGGGTTGCGGCTCAACATGGAGCGCAACACGCTAAAGTGCTACATGGCCGACACTGGGCTGCTGTTCAGCCACGCTTTCGACGAAAAAGGACACGTCCCGACCGAGATTTACCAGAAAATCATTCATAACAAATTGGAAATCAACGAAGGGATGTTGGTTGAAAACATTGTGGCCCAGATGCTTGCCACCGCAGGCCACAAACTTTATTTCTACAGCAACTCAAGTCGCGAAAATGCTGAAGACCGAATGGAAATTGACTTCTTGACGGCCAAATCAAAGCTAACCTCGCGTCACAACATCACGCCTATTGAGGTGAAATCGTCGCAACGCTACACCCTGACTTCAATCAAAAAGTGTATCGCCAAGTTCGACAAATACCTTACTACACCTATCGTTTTGCATTCCGCCGACCTAAAGCACGAAAACGGCATCGACTTCCTGCCTCTGTATATGACACCACTGCTTTGAAACGTTTCACGATATGGAAACACAATAACAAAGCCCCCTATGCGTTAAAGCGGTTAGAAAAACCATCATAACGCAATTGAAATGAAACAACATTTATTGAGCCGATGGTTGGTTGCCATCGGCTTGTTATTGGCCTGCGTGCCAGGCTTCGCGCAACGGCGCACCATCAGCGGCTATGTGATGGATGCGGCCAGCAAGGAAACCCTCATCGGGGCGACGGTTTTCGATAAGAATTCCGGAAAAGGTTGCGCCACAAATAGTTATGGTTTCTATACCCTGACCTTGAATCAAGGCGAGGTGGAGCTGCAAGTGTCGTATGTAGGCTACACCCAACAAACCCGCACCCTCGACCTGAAAGAAAACCAAAACATTAATTTTTCTTTGGAGGCCAACACCACCTTGGACGAAGTGGTCATCGAAAGCACCCGCGCCACGGTGAGTGCCCGCAGCCCGCAAATGAGCGTGGTGGAACTGCCCGTGCAGCAAATCAAGAGCATCCCGACCCTCTTTGGCGAAGCCGACGTCTTGAAGGCCATCCAGCTGCTGCCCGGCGTGCAGAACGGCTCTGAAGGCTCGGCGGGCATGTATGTGCGCGGCGGCGGTCCCGACGAGAACTTGTTGCTCTTGGACGGCGTGCCAGTCTACAACGTCAACCACGCTTTGGGCTTCTTCTCGGTCTTCAACCCCGACGCCTTGAAAAACGTCACCTTATATAAGGGTAGTTTCCCTGCGCATTTCGGAGGCCGACTTTCGTCGGTGGTCGACATCCGCATGAAAGAAGGCGACATGCAGAAATACCATGGCAACGCCAGCATCGGCCTCATCTCATCGAAGTTCAACTTCGAAGGCCCGATCGTGAAAGACAAGCTGTCGTTCAACCTCTCCTACCGCCGCACCTACGGCGACCTGTTGCTGAAGCCCGTCCTCTGGATTGCCCGCCTGAGAGACCCCGACATCGGCAAGTTCAACGTGGGCTACTATTTCTACGACTTCAACGGTAAGCTGAACTGGAAGATTTCGGACAAAGACCGTCTCTACCTGAGTTTCTACACCGGCGACGACGCCATCTATTTCGGCGTGAAGAACCGCGACTATGCCACCGACGACAGCACCCACTACCTCACCAAGATGAACATCGACTGGAAGTGGGGCAACAAGGTGGCCGCCCTGCGCTGGAACCATGTGATGTCGCAGAAGCTCTTCATGGATGCTTCGGTCAACTACACGCAATACCGCCACCATCTTGGCATGGGCATCAATGAGGAAATGACCAATAATCTCACCAACCTCGGCTACAAAAACGACTTCAGCATGGCCTACAACTCAAGCATCCACGACCTGACCGCCAAAGTCGACTTCGACTACACGCCCCTGCCCAACCACGAAATCCGCTTTGGCGGCAGCTACACCTACCACATCTTCAAGCCCGAAGTGCAATCGACTAAAATGATTGAAGGCGAGACCCCCGTCATCGACACCGTCACGGGCGCACCCACCGTATTCGCCCACGAAACCGCACTCTATGCCGAGGACAACATGACCTTCGGCGATATTTTCCGTGTGAACGCAGGCGTGCACTATTCCACTTTCACCGTCGATGGCAAAACCTACCAAAGCGTCCAGCCGCGCCTCAGTGCCAGCCTGATGTTGGCCTCCAACTTCTCGCTCAAGGCTGGCTATGCCTACATGACGCAATACGTCCACCTGCTCAGCAACAGCAGCCTCAGCCTGCCCACCGACTTGTGGGTGCCCGTGACCAAAAACATCGTCCCGATGAACGCGCATCAGTGGTCGCTTGGTGCCTTCTACGAGCTGCCACGCCTCTTCGACATCTCCGTTGAAGGCTACTACAAGCAGATGGACAACCTGCTGGAATACAAGGACGGCGCCTCGTTTTTCGGGTCAGCCGAGACTTGGGAGAACAAGGTCTGCTTAGGCAAAGGCTGGGCCTACGGCGTGGAATTGCTCGTGCAACGCTCGTTTGGCAAAACCACGGGTTGGGTGGGCTACACCTGGGCACACTCCAAACGCCAGTTCGACCGCGAGGGCATGACGATCAATAACGGCAAAGTGTTTCCGGCCAAATACGACCGCCGCCACGACATCAGCATCACCGTGCAGCACAAGCTCAGCGACGACATCGACCTGAGCGCCACTTGGGTCTTCAGCAGCGGCAACTGCGGCACCTTAGGCACGCAAATCTACGAGGGTTTCCCCGACGACGATGGCTATATCCCGCAAATCCAAGCCTTGGAACGCAACAACTACCGCCTTGGCAGCTACCACCGCCTCGACCTCGGCGCCAACTTCCACATCCCCTCCCCCGACGGCATCAGCACCATCAACGTCAGCGTCTACAATGTCTACAACCACCTCAACCCGTTCCTTGTGTACACCAGCTACGAGTTTGACGAGAACTTGCAGAACGAACGCAAGGTGCTCAAGCAGGTCAGCATTTTCCCGATCATCCCGACAGTCTCATATAGTTTTAAGTTTTAATTGTGGAACAAAACCAGCAAAACTTGCAAAACAATGAATAAGACCAAAAAGAAGCGTGTGGCGGTTTTGTCAGTTTTGTGATAAAAAAGAAAAATGATGAAAAAAGCGTTTGTTTTTATAGTTAGCTTGATAGTGTTGGTTTCCTGCGAGAAGGAAATCGAGTTCAACGGCGAGCAAACCGAACCCAAATTGGTCATCAACAGCGTGGCAGTGACAGGGCAGCCCGTGAAAGCCTACGTCAGCAAGAGCTATTTCTTCTTGGACAACGAAGAGAACGCGCAAGTCCCTGACGACGTGGTGGTTTCGCTCTATGTGAACGGCCAACCGATGGGTGAGATGACACCCTTCATGGACACGATTTGGGGTGCGACCTATTATTGGGAAGGCGAAACTTCCTACCGCCTGAAAAAAGCCTTTGGGCATCCCTATTGCCCCAATGTGGGCGATGTGATTAAAATCACCGCTTCGGCCAATGGCTTCGACGATGCGGAAGGCACAACGAGCGCCCTGCCCGAAAAGCCTACTTGGCGCATCACCGAAATGCGGCTGAAAGAGAAGAACTTGTGGCCTTACTTCGACGAGACCTCAAACGACACGGTGTGGTATGCAGACGGCACGGTTGACGTAAAAGTCGAAATCACCGACACCCATCCAGGCATTGTCGACTGCTTCAGGCTTCGGCTTGAAGAAGGAAGCCATTTCATCGATGGCTACGACCCACAGACCTATTATTACCAGGCTTGGCCTAACTACACCGACCCAATTTTCGACGGCGTGTCGCCAACAGGCGTTGATTTCGTTGACTATCAGCTGGATGAACCAAACGGCACTTTCGTCGACCAGCTGTTCGATGGGCGGTCGTATACGATCAGTTTGCCTATTTCGTTCCATTACACCGTTGCCAAGAATGTGCCATCAGATTTCTTCCGCATCGAGATGTACATGGAGCATTTCACAAAGGAATATTTCAACTACCTGAATACCAATCAGGAAGGCAGCGAAATGTCGGGGTTCTTCTCTGAGCCGGTGCAGACTTTCAGCAATGTGGATGGCGGCTTTGGCATCGTTGGCGGGCGCACGGTCGACACGCTGCAGGTGGTTTTGCCGATGGAGGAATAAACTTGTAGGGCTGTCGTATCACGGCAGCCGCTGGCGATTGAACCAGCGGCTGCCACGATGTGGCAGCCCTACAAATTGGATGGATTAGAAAATCATTTCAGCGAAGCGGCCCAGGCCTCGATGTCGGCCTTGTCGATGCTGTTGAGCAGGCGGCCTTCGCCGAACTTGTAGTCGGGATAGGCGGCTTGCAGGTCTTCGCACGACTTCTTGATGTTGCTGCCGCCGGAGGTGGCAAAGGGCACGATGGTCTTGCCCGTGAAGTCGTTGGCCTCGATGAAGGTGTTGATGATGGTCGGGGCGGTGTACCACCAGATGGGGAAGCCCACGAAGACCACGTCGTAGTTGGCGAGGTCGACTTTGCCGCCGTCCTTGATGGCTGGGCGCGAGGTCTTGTCGGCCATCTCGACGCTCGAACGCGACTGCTTGTCGCGCCAGTCGAGGTCGGCATCAGTGTAGAGGGTCTCAGGGGTGATTTCGTAAAGGTCGGCACCGATGATGTCGGCCACTTGCTTTGCGGCGTTGCGGGTCACGCCCGAAGCCGAGAAATAGGTCACTAATGCTTTCATAGTGTTTTCGTTTTGTGTTTGTTCTTGTTCCGTTACGGTCGCAGTCTCATCGGCCGCTGAGCCTGCCGAAGCGCCGTTCTGTACTTTGGTTTGTGCGTTGCCGCAGCCGAAAAGGGCGGCCAGCACCATGACGAATGCAATTTTCTTCATTGTTGAAACTTTTGGAATTTGAGGCCGCAAAATTACAATTTTTTCTACTTTTGCAGACGAAAACAACAATTAAACAAATCGAAGATTGGCTAACGCCGAATTATCATTTCAACGAAGTTAATTCAACAACCAACAATTAAACAACATCTAATATGGACTTAAGCAACATTTTGGGCGCTTTGACGGGCAACGATGCCCTCGGTGCCATCTCGCAAAACCTCAAACTCGACTCGAACCAAGTGTCGTCAGTCATCACCGCTGCATTGCCGTCGCTCCTCGGCGCCATGCAGAAGAACGCCTCCACCGAAGCCGGTGCCGCCTCGCTGGCACAAGCCCTTGGCAACCATGCCGGTAGTGCTGGCAACATCCTCAACAACCTGAAAGCCACCGACCTTACGGACGGCAACAAAATCTTGAGCCACATCTTCGGCGGCAACCTCAGCAACGTGTTGGGCGGCATTTCCAAGTCGACGGGCGTGGCCTCCAACTCGGTGAGCAACATCTTGGCTTCCATCGCTCCGAGCCTGTTGGCCATCCTTGGCAAGCAAAACGGCAACTCGGGCGCGGCTGGAATAGGCAACCTGCTCGGTGGTCTCCTCGGAGGCTCGCAACAAGGCAGTGGCCTCGGCAGCATCCTTGGCGCAGCCATGAAGGACAAGGACGGCGACGGCAAACCCGACATCCTGGGTGGATTGGGAAGCCTCTTCGGGAAGTAATAGTTTTTCTTTCTCACGCTGAATCCGCAGAATCTTGTGAAGCCTATCGGACGCTTGTTTTGCGTCGCTTCGCGCTTCCCATAGTTCTGCGGATTCTG
>CAMKAR010000065.1 GCA_946410535.1 uncultured Bacteroidales bacterium | reverse complement strand
AGGCAGCACGGTAGGCTCTTGCAGCGAGTCGTCGAAGTTGTTCTGGAAGTCGACGGTGTCTTTGTCCAAGTCGTCGAGCATCTCTTCAGCGATCTTTTGGAGGCGGGCCTCGGTGTAACGCATGGCGGCAGGGCTGTCGCCGTCAACCGAGCCGAAGTTGCCTTGTCCGTCGACCAAAGGATAGCGGAGCGACCAGTTTTGGGCCATACGCACCATGGCATCATAAACAGATGAGTCACCATGCGGGTGGTACTTACCAAGCACCTCACCGACGATACGAGCCGACTTCTTGTAGCCGCTGCGCGAGGTGACGCCCAATTCCTTCATGCCATAGAGCACACGACGGTGCACGGGCTTAAGGCCATCGCGTACGTCGGGCAAGGCACGCGAGATGATGACCGACATCGAATAGTCGATGTAGGCCGACTTCATCTGGTTCTCAAGATTGACCTTGATGATTTTTTCTCCTGTGTTTTCAGGTATGTTATTATCCTGATTTTCAGGAGTGATGTTATTGTTTTCGTCCATTTTCGGGTGTTATTTTTTCGCTTTTACAAATAAGGGTGCAAAGATAGGGATTTTTTGGATTGGTTTGGCAATTATACGAAATTTGTTCAATCCCCTTTCGCCCTAATGACGAAAAAACAACGCTCCAAAATATCAAAAGACTGGTTTTATTAGGTCACACAGATTTCACAGATGACACAGATGTTGCTCGCCGATGGCGAGCGCCTTTAGCTTTTACATCGGGCTTATTTCGACCAAAACTGCACCCATTTCTTCTCGCCCGTCTCCAATTTGGACATGTCGGCCTGATAGTCGGGATTGGGGATGTACCAGTCCGTCGACTCGAAGAAGCATTGCAAGCCCTTGTCCTTGAACACATAGCCACGATAGGCGAAGGGTACGTTCTTCACTATGCGCTTCTGTTCAGGAGTGAACTTAGAGATGTCGACAGGTTGCTCGTCATCTAACATTAAGTTATTGTAATACTTTGACTTGAAATCATTTACAAAGCCTTCGATTTCGTCCTTGTCGCCTTCCTTAAAGTCATACATGTAAAGGTAGAGCGCGTCGCTCATGATGTGCAACTCGCCTTCGGGATGGAAGTTCTTCTGTTTGAACACGAGGCTCCCCGTCTGGACATGGAACATTGGGCAATTCTCGCACATTCCAATCATTTCGCGCCGTTCCCCAATCTTGCCCTTGCCGCTGAAAGTCCACTCGTCGGGCGAAGCGTAGAAGGTGGGACAAACCGAGAACGACGTGTGGTCGCCCATGTTGAGGATGAGTGTGAAGTCGTCGATGCCGTTGTTGGCCCAACGGTTGGCAGCGGTCATGATGTAGTCGAACAGGTAGTCCGTCATCACCAAGTCGGACCCTTTCACGGTGTAGGTGTGCTGGATGGTGTTCAGCCCCTCGTTGAAGTGGGCGTTGAAATGATAGACATAATAAAAGAGGTAGCCGTAATAATCAAGTGCCGCTTCTTCCGCATCGGCTTCTTCAGGGAAATAACGTCTCAGATTTGCCTTGTATTGCTCTTTCGGCATGTCTTGAACTTGACCATTCTTGTAATAGTCCTCGGTTTTCCGCGTGTAGTCGAATTGGTAGTCGCCTTCGTATTTATATGGCACATGTGCTATCTGATGCGGCAGGTGTTTTCCGTTCATCACTACGTTGAAGCCGTACATATAGGGTTGCCCTTTGTAGGCTTCATCCAACGTGCCGCCATAGCCGTTGCCATCGGGCGTGGGCGACTCGAAGCCGACGGTCACGTCCTTGGCCGGACCGGGGTTAAAGAATTCGTAATACACGTTCACCTTGAACATGTCGCCCCAACCCGTGATGGTGTCGGCCATGTGGGTGATGGTGAGGATTTCCTTCCTGACGCTGATGGTCGTCTCGGTGATGGGAATCAGATGGTTGCCTTGGGCATAGAAGGCACCGTCGTTGGCCTTGAGGCTTGCCGTGGCGAGCAAGGCCAGCAAGATAATGAATGTCTTTTTCATGTCGGTTTGATGTTTGAGGTTTGTATTTGTTTCTTGAAGAATGCTTCAGTGGCGTAAAACGATAAGTTAACTGCAAACTTACACTTTTCTGAGGGAATAATAAACAAAAACTTACACTTTTCTGAGGGAATGGGGAAAAAGGCGGCCCCAGAAAAGCCTCTGAGGCCACCTGCAAAAAAACTGTCACAAATTAGTTTTTACTGCTTCGCGTTGTAGAGCATCTGCACTTCCTGCGCCGTCAAAGCGCGATTGTAGCTGCGGAAGTTGTCCATCTTGCCGGAATAGTAGATCCCTTGGGAATAATGAGCCCCAATGTTGATGGTTGGGTTATTCCAATAACAATAAGAACTTCCGAAAATTTCAACGAGCATGCCATCCATGTAAACATAGACTTTCGACTTGTTGTAGGACAGGGTAACCATGTGCCATTGGAAATCCAAATATTGGCTTATTGTTGCTGTTGTTGTATAAGTGCTACCTCCAGCGCCATCACCTCCACACAAGATCTTTGAGTTTTTAACACCCATATATCTATTTTCACTCGCAATAAAGCAACTATTGTTGGAACCAGTCTTAATCCATACGTTGATCGCCCATTCTGCGTTGCCCGTGGGCAAAATGCTGGGAACGGAGAGCGAAGAGGATGTCCCGTTAAACTCCATGGAATAGCCTTCGCCCGTTGGCGTGTCGGTCGAGGTTTCGCAACCCATGTTGATGGCGTTGACATTGCCATGCCAATCGTTAGCCGTGCCGTCGTCAAAGGTGTAGTAGGCCAACAGGCCTTCAGGCACCACAACGCTTCCACCGCTGCCAGCGGCTTCGGCTGAGACAGAAATTGAGGAATTGTTGGCGTTGCTACTGTTCACGTTGATGTTGGCCGAAACAGAGCCGTTGAACTTGGTACGGTCAACGGCCACGGTGACGGTGGTGCCGCTGCCTGCGTTGGTGTTGCCCGAAAGGGGCGCCACGGTCAGCCAATCCTCCGTCGGGGCAGGGATGTTCCAGTTGAGCACGGTGCCTTGCGTACCCACGTTCTTCACTTGGAAGGTGAGCGTGGTGAGTTCGGTGCCGAAGTTGAGTGAGCCATCGCTGAGTTGCAGGATGGGGCTGCCGCTGCCACTTTCGGCAGCACTGACGACCAAAGTGGTAGAGGTTCCTGCACCGCTGAAGGTGACTGAAGTAGTGACCATGCCACTAATCTTCGTGCGGTCGATGGTGGCAATCACTTGCGTACTGCTGCCGCCTGCGGTATTACCCGACATGAGATTGAGCGTCAGCCAATCAACTGTAATGTTGGAGCAGACCCAGTTGAGTGAAGTGCCCGAAGGTCCTGTATTCATCACATAGAACATGAGAGTAGAAGCCGACGTGCCAAAGTCGAGTGTGGCTTCGCTGAGCGCAAGTTGCGGGCCGTAGCTTCCGGAAACACTCACGTTGATGGGAAGCACGATGCTTTGGTCGGCGCTGCGTACAGTAAGGTTGGCCGTGGTGCTTTGGGTGATGAGCGAACGGTCGATGTTCACTGTGATGGTGGTCTCTTGGCCGCCTTGCAGGTTGCCTGTGTTGGGCGTGACGGCAAGCCAGTTGAGGCTTTCCATGATTTCCCAACTCATCGGCGTGTTCGCGCTGGCGTTGATGATCTTGAACTGCAGTTGAGAGAAGTTGGTGCCGAAGTCGAGGTATTCCACGTTGAGGCGGAAGCCCGTGGCGGCGGGGCGCAGCTGCATGTCGCCTGAGGAGACGTTGCCAGCCGTAATGCTGATGTTCTTGGTGTTGCTCTCGTAGCCAGCTTTCACGCCTTGCACGGTGTAGTTACCGGGTTGGAGGTTGGCAAACTCGTAGCGTCCGTCGCTGCCCGTGACGGCTGAGGCGCCCGTCGGGCTGAGCGAGATGTTGACCCCTTGGATGGGTTCGGAGGTGTTGGCATTGGTCACAAGGCCTTGGATTTGTCCTGTGGTTTTCTCCTTTTGGCAGGAGACGAGGCACACTGCAAAGGCGCAGATGATGCCGAGGAACAGATTCAGTTTTTTCATCGATTTGAGATTTAAAGATTTAAGATTTAAGATTCAAGATTGATATTGGATTGGCACGAGACTGGATGGCAGTCCTTGTCGTCGCTTTGCGTCATTGCGAGGCACGAAGCAATCCAGACTTGAAACTGGTTTTCTGGATTGCTTCGTCGTTCCTCCTCGCAAATCGCAGATTCGACGTAGTCAATGACGCGAAGTGTGTCCATGCAATCGTCACAAGCTCACGCTGACGGGAAGTATCTTCTCCATGTCGGCTGTGTGGATGGTGATGTTGCCCGTGGTGTTCTGATGAATTAAGGTGCGGTCGATGGTGACGGTGAGGGTCACTTCCTGTCCACCTTGCAGGTTGCCCGTGTTGGGCGTGACGGTCAGCCAGTTCAAGCTCTCGAAGATCTCCCAACTCATCGGTGTGGTCGCGCTGGCGTTGATAATCTTGAAAGTCAGCGTGTTGAAGTGGTTGCCGAAGTCGAGGTATTCCACGCTAAGGTTGAAGCCTGTGGTGGCGGTGCGCAGTTGCATGTCGCCGGAGGCCACGGCCTCTTCGGTCACGACGATGCTCTTGGTGTTGGTCTCGAAGCCGGTCTTCATGCCTTGCACGGTGTATTGCCCGACTTCGATGTCGTTGAACTCATAGCGTCCATCACTGCCCGTCACGGCAGAAAGGCCGCTCGGACTGAGCGAAATGTTGACGCCTTGCAGCGGCTCGTTGGTAGTGTAGTTGGTCACGATGCCTTGAATGCGGCCATACTTGGTCGGGTTCGTGATTTCATTGACTTTCTCGCACGAGGTCATCGTGCACAGCGCGAATGCCGCCATCATGATGGCAATTAACAAAGGTGATTTCTTCATCTTTTTGTAATTTTTAGGTGAATAATTGAGTTAGAAGTTTGTTTTTCGCTGCAAAACTACAGCGTTCCACATAGACAATATCTTGACAAATCTTGATTATTTTCGAATCATGAAAATTACTTTATCAATGAACAACAATGAATTACAGTTTATAGTCCTTTTTCAGAACGGAAGCGAGGCGTTTTTGTCGAATTTCCGTCTGACGCGGTGGCGCACGGAATAGACGCTGTCGATGGAAATGCCGAACAGCTCGGCGATGTGCTCGGTGTCCATGCCGACCATGAAGCAAAGGATGTATTTCGTGTCGAGCGAGGTGAGCTTGCCCGTGGCCGAGGCGAACAAGCGGTCCATTTGCTCGGCTTCAAGCCCGTTGAGCCTGACGAGGTAGCCTTCCTTGTCCTTCTCCATGAGCAGCTTTGAGTTGCGGATGGCTTCGGCCATGTGGCCGATGAGGGCTTTCGTGGGCGAAGCGTTGAGGCGGCGTTGCAGGTCGTCGAGGTCGGCCTTGTATCTTTCAGCATACTCCTCGTTCTTGGAGGCTAACGTTTTCAACTTTTCGTATTCCTCGGTGAGGAGGGCTTTCTCTTGGGCTTGGTGCGCCATTTCCTGCTGCATATTCTCGTTTTCCAACTCCTTTTCGTACAGTTGTTGCGTCATATTGGCCTTGCGTTGCCGGAAGATCAACAGTGTCAAGACGATGAGTGCGACGCTGAAGGCCAACAAACCCATGAGCAGCCACGACGTTTTCCGGGCTGAGCGGTTCTGGATCTGCAAGTGTTTGATTTCGCTTTCCTGCTTCTCCACTTCGTATTGCACCTTGAGTTCCTTCATGGCAGCCTGCTTCTCGATGTCGTAGCGCCGGTCGTGTGTCTCGTTCTTGAGTTTCTCGTATTGCAGGGCCTTGGCCAAATCGCCGGTTTCCTCATACAAGTTCGACAAGAACTGGCAGGCCTGCTCGCGCTCGATGAGAACGGAGTTGGGCGAATACTGTTCCACAGTGTCGATGAGCCGGATTACGTCGAGCATGGTGGCTTCGGCTTTGGCGTAGTCACCTTTATAATAATGTAGCCACGCCCTTTCGTCGCCGATGCTGATGTAGCATTCGTCGCGTTCCCAGTCTTGGTAACGATAGTCGAAGCGCGACTCCGTTTCTTCTGCCAAGTCCAAGTATTTCATGATGCTGTCTGGGCAAGGCTCGCCTTCGTCAGGGTCGTAGAGGATCGCGTGGTTGTAGTAGTTCCACACGGGCTTGATTTGTGCGTCCAATATTTCCTCATCGCTCATTTTCTCGATGATACCGATGGACTTGAGGCTGAAGTAAGCGACGGAGTCGCGGTAATCAGGGCGTTCTGGGTGGGTTTGCGACAGCATCACATAATAAACCATGCCGACGGAATAGTAGTCATAAGCGGTATTGACATCGCCCGACAGGTCGTTCAACTGTTTCAGCTTTCGCGTCGCGTCGGCAACGCCATCAAGGTCGCCCGTCTGGTAGTATCCCGTGGCCAATTGGTAATGGCAATAGGCTTGCTCGTCGATGTGGCCGTCCACGTTCTCAAGCGTCCTAAGAGCTTTCCAGTAGTAGTCGTGGCCGTTCTCAAGGCTTCCTTTGCGTATTTGGAAGTCGGCATAATGGCGGAAGGCACGGGCTTTCTCGTAGCAGTCGGTTTTCATCCTTTCAGCAATCATCCTGGCGGAGTCGGAATGGGCAGCTTCATTGTCGCTGTCATGAAGATGAATGAAATGGTCGGCAAGGGCAATGTGGTTCATGATACTTTGCCGGTCTTGTGCTTCCGTTTGCGAAAAGGCAATGTTGGCCAAAAGAAAGCAAATGCTAATGCAGATGAGGATTTTTGAGCTTGTTTTCATGCAATGTTTTGTTTTATTAATAATGCTGCAAAAATAGGGGTTTTTACATGAAACACAAGGGATTATCCTAAAAATCCAAAAATAATTCAAACAAAGGAAAATTCACCTATTATTTCCATAACAATTCGTGTCTTACAAAAAAACATCTTCATCGTTATCGGAGGTAATGGATTTTTTTCCTATCTTGCGCCCAAATTGAAAAACAACGACTATGACTATCGAAGAATTGAAATCCCTTTTCTATCAACGCTTTGGAAACGAAGGCGTTGTCTACGCTTCGCCCGGACGCATCAACTTGATTGGCGAACACACCGACTACAACGGCGGCTACGTCTTCCCTGGCGCCATCGACGCGAGTATGTATGCCTGCATCCGCCTCAACGGTACCGACAAGGTACGCGCCTACTCCATCGACAAAGAAGACTATCAGGAGTTTGGCTTCAATGAGGAGGACCTTCCCGAACAGCATTGGGCCAAATACATTTTCGGCGTGTGCCGCGAAATCATCAAGCGGGGCTATCAGTTGCAAGGCTTCGACACCGTGTTTTTCGGCAATGTGCCCATCGGTGCGGGGATGTCGTCGTCGGCAGCCTTGGAAAGCACCTACGCCTTCGCGCTCAACGACATGCTCAACCTCGGCATCGACAAGTTTGAGTTGGCGCGTATCGGTCAGGCCACGGAACACAACTACGTCGGCGTGGAGTGCGGCATCATGGACCAATTCGCCTCGCTATTTGGCAAGAAAGGTCACCTGATGCGCCTCAACTGCGCCACGATGGAATTCGAGTACTATCCTTTCAACCCCTTGGGCTACAAGGTGGTGCTGCTCGACACTTTGGTCAAGCACGAATTGGCTTCGTCGGCCTACAACCGTCGTCGTGAGTCGTGCGAAAACGCCTGCGCCCATATCACTGCCAAGCATCCCGAAGTGAAATACTTGAGTGACGCAACGATGGAAATGCTCAATGAGGTGAAGGACGAAATCTCAGCCGAAGATTACATGCGTGCTGAATACGTCATCGGCGAAAAGCAGCGCGTCCTCGATGTGTGCGATGCCTTGGAAAAAGGTGACTATGAGACCGTTGGCGACCGCATGTACGGCACACACCACGGCATGAGCAAGCTCTATGAGGTGAGTTGCGAGGAACTGGACTTCCTCAACGATATCGCCAAAGAATGCGGCGTGACGGGCTCCCGCGTGATGGGCGGCGGCTTCGGCGGTTGCACCATTAATCTGGTGAAAGAAGAGCTTTACGATGCCTTCATCGTCACAGCGAAGGAGAGATTCGCGGCCAAGTTCGGGCACGAACCGAAAGTGTATGACGTGGTGATTTCTGACGGAGCCCGAAAACTATTTTAAAACAAAACATGCAAAACCCTCAAAACAATGTTTGACCTCAAAGAAAACCATGTGGCGACACCCAACCGGGTTGCCGCCGGAAAGCTGGCCAGTTGGCCACTTTCCAATAAAAATGAAAAGGTTTTGTTAGTTTTGTCGGTTTTGTGGCCAAACAACAGTTAAACAATAAACAATTAAACATAATGAAACCAACCTTATTAGTATTAGCCGCTGGAATGGGTTCCAGATACGGCGCTTTGAAACAAATGGACGGCGTCGCCGAGGCATTCAAGAAAGTCAACAACGCGGAGAAATTCGGCATCCCCGTTGAGTATGTGTATCAGTCACTTGACAAGTTGCCGGAAGGATTCAGCGTCCCCGAAGGTCGCGTAAAGCCTTGGGGCACCTGCCATGCCGTCCTGATGGCCAAAGATGTTATCAATGAGCCATTTGCCGCCATCAACGCCGACGACTTTTATGGCAAGGAAGCCTACGAGGTCTTGGCCAAGTACTTAATGGAATGTGAAGGCAAGAAGGGTGCCTACAGCATGGTGGCCTACAAGCTGCGCAACACCATGTCGGACTTCGGCACGGTGAGTCGTGGCATCTGCACCGCCGACGCGGAAGGCCACTTGCAGACCATCGTCGAGCGCACGGCCATCGGTCACACCGAGGACGGCGGCGCAGCCTACACCGACGAGACAGGAAGCCATCCTTTGGACATGGACTCGCTCGTCTCGATGAATTTCTTTGGCTTCACACCCGACTTCTTCGCCTATTCCGAGAAGGGCTTTGTCGAGTTCCTGAAAGGCCCTGCCCAGACTAACATCAAGGCCGAGTTCTTCATCCCGCTGATGGTGAACCAGGCCATACACGACGGCTCGGCCAAGCTGAAGGTGCTGTCGAGCAACGCCTCGTGGTTTGGCGTGACCTACAAGGAAGACAAGCCCGACGTGATGCGCAAGATCCGCGAGCTGATTGAGAAAGGCGTTTATCCGAATAATTTATGGAATTAGGAATTATGAATGCTGAATGCTGAATTAGGGCGAAGCCCAGCGTCGCATTGCGACATTCAGCATTCCGCATTCCACATTCCGAATTTGAAACAATATGAACATAGAAGTAAAGGTTTGGGGCAAGACCCCCGACGGCAAAGACATCAAGCTCTACACCCTGACCAATGCCAACGGCGTGAAGGTGCAATTGAGCGATATCGGTGCAGGCATCGTGAGCATCGTCACGCCCGACCGCTACGGCCATATGGAAGACATCGTCCTCGGCTATCCACACCCGTGGGATTATTTCAACGATGGCCCTTGTGCGGGCAAGACGCCTGGCCGTTTCGCCAACCGCATCGCCAATGGCCGATTCAAGA
>CAMKAR010000064.1 GCA_946410535.1 uncultured Bacteroidales bacterium | reverse complement strand
TTTTTGCTTTGGAAAGAAAAAAAATCCTATCTTTGCCGCTTGAAAAAACATCCGAAACGGTCATTTCGGAAATGGTGGTTTCGGAACTATGACAAGGACAGATGAGATTCTACGATAGGAAACAGGAGATCGATTTCCTGAGAAAAACAGCAATGCAGGCGGAAAAAACCGCAAGGTTCACCATCGTCACGGGTCGCAGGCGCATCGGAAAGACGTCGTTGATTGCCAAGGCATACGAGGACATTCCCTTCCTTTATTTCTTTGTGGCCCGCAAAACCGAGAGCGACCTTTGCGAGAACTTCCAGGACGAAATGGAACAAAAGTTTGGTATCCCCATGTTGGGTCGCAGCCGCAAGTTTTCGGAAGTCTTCGAATACCTGATGAAACTGTCAACAGAACGGAGTTTCACATTGGTGATTGACGAGTTCCAGGAGTTTTACCGTGTGAACAAAGGCATCTACAGCGAGATGCAAAACATCTGGGACAAGTATGAGAAACAGTCGCGTATCAACCTGCTCGTGTGTGGTTCGGTCTATTCGATGATGCAGAAAATCTTCAAGGACAAAAAAGAACCGCTCTATGGTCGTGGAACGGGCGAACTGAAGGTGCAGCCCTTCCGACCATCGGTCGTCAAGGAGGTTTTGGCCGATGCTCATCAGGATTATACGAAGGACGACCTTCTTGCCCTGTTTTCGTTTACTGGCGGTGTGGCCAAATACGTCCAACTGCTCGTCGATGCTGGAGCCGTCACCAAGGATGCGATGATTGACTACATCATCGGCCCCAATTCGACTTTCATTGCCGAGGGCCGCAACAACCTTGTGGAAGAGTTCGGGAAGGACTATGGCGTTTATTTCTCCATCCTTTCGTCCATTGCGCGAGGCAAGAACACCCGATCGGAGATTGAGGACGTGGTTGGCAGGGAAGTTGGGGGATATCTGACCAACTTGGAGAAGGAATACGAGCTGATCAAGAAGAGGCAGCCCATGTTCGAGAAAAGTGGCAACAAGAACGTCAGGTATGAGATTGACGACGTGTTCTATTGCTTTTGGTTCAGGTTCATCTTCAAGTATGGCTATATCCTTGAGATCGAGAACTATGACAAGGTGCGCGAAATCGTCAGGCGCGACTATGAGACCTTCAGCGGGATGATGCTCGAACGCTATTTCCATCGGGTGGCGGTCGAGTCGGGCCGGTGGACGCGCATTGGCCGCTGGTGGGATCGCAAGGGCGAAAACGAGATTGACATGATTACCGAGGACGAGCTGACGGATTCGGTTACGTTCTATGAAATCAAGCGTCAAGCCGAAAACATCAGTCCTGCCGAATTGGAGGAGAAGGCCAACCGCTTTCTCAGTGCCACGCACCAGTTCGCGGGGTATCGCATCTCGACGCGAGGCTTGTCGATGGAGGATATGTGACCTTTCAAAATCTTCTTTCCATTGAAGATTTTCGATCGAACTTCTTCAGTTTGTTGAAGAAATTCAATATAAACTTTCCAACTACACCTCAAATTCCGTATTAATACGGAATGGTAGTCGGATTTTTGTTTTGATTTTTGCAAGTGGAATAATAGCATTGCATCAAACAACAATCAAAACACATAACACTATGAAGAAAAAGTTTACATTTTTGCTGGCAGCCTTGGTGCTGCTCGGCGGCTTGGTCGGCCCGATGGGGAAGGCCAAGGGACAGTCGATTACATTTACGAACCTAACTAACCCGCAGCCTACTTTGAGTTTCAGCTATGGCGTTGGCAATGAGGCCCCTGAGGGACAATATGCCTATGTCAGTTGCGCCAACCTTGGTGAAGGCAACGACGTGACCGTCAGCTTGGGCCAAGGCCAAGACAGCCACTTCGAGCTGTGGGACTTGGAATCCAACCAAAGCTCATGGACCAACCTTACCCAATTCACGGCCACCAACACTGATCAGTATTGGTTTGGATTCGATTTCCTCGTTCGCCTGAAGCCAGGCTATGAGCAAGACAGCGAACACTCGGATGTCGTCAACCTTACGGCGACAGTAAATGGAAGCACCGTTTCGGCCTCCATCACGCTTTCGGGAACGGTGACGGCCCCGACCTACAACATCGAGTTCGATTATGGCCTCAATCCTCACGGTTGGGTGGCCGTTTACCCTTCATCTGATGTCGTGGCAGGGGAAAACGTTTACATGGATGTGCATTCAGCCTCTGGCTATCGCTTTCAATCCTTTGCTTTCTATAAGAAAAGCAACCATGAAGAAGTGAATGGTGATGATATTAATTTTGGGCCGTTAGGTCCCTACGACGATCACGAGTATGCTTTCCAAATGCCCGCCTACGACCTGCTGATTGAAGCATCGTTTGTGCCTAATGGCGTGCAGCCTACCATCATGGTGGGAACCACTCCGATGGCGTTCTACAACGGCTACGGCGACCCCGACCCCGAAGGGAATTTCATGTGGTTTGGCGTCCAAAATCCTGGCAATAATTCTGCCATTTGGGCTGAAGTGAACTCAACCGACTTCGAGCTTTGCCAAGTCACCGACCCGGATGCCATCACTTGGAACGGGCAATATGTTGGCGTTCAAAGCACAGACCCGCAATATTTCGGCTTTACCTTGGGCGTGCGCCTGAAGCCCGGCTTGGAACGTGGCACCTACAGCGGCGTCCTCACGTTAGGCGCCGAACGCGCTACCGATGTGGTCATCAACCTGACGGGAACGGTGACGGATCCTACTTATCACATTACCATCTTGGAAGAAACCGGAGGTTATGCCGTGTGCTATCAAGGCTATAACCACACCGCAGGCACCGAGGTCACTCTGGCGACGCAACTCAGCTCAGGCTATGTTGGCACTGGCGTTTGGACCGTGTTCAAGGAGGAAGATGGCGAATGGGTGGCCGACAACTCAGTGGAAATCAACAACAATCGCTTCATCATGCCTGCCTACGACATCAAGATACAACCTCATTTCAGGTCAGAGACCGAACCTTGCATCGTGGTGGGTGATTATTACATTACCCTTTCCCAGTCGGTGGCTGAAGGTTTCCGCATGACGGGTGCGACGTGCTACAACTTCACCCCACAAGGCGGCATCACTGTCAAGCAATATACGGACGCAACTTGCCAAGAAGAGCAAACTGATCGTTGGCTGACCATAACCACGACTTCGAATGGAAACAATGGATACAATTTGTTAACCAATTATGCGACATTCAATACAAGTTCGGAGAGTCGCACGACTTATGTACGAATCGAAGGGGTAACCGATGACAACCAAGAGGTTTATTCTGATCCTATCGAAATCACACAGTTGGGCAAGGTCTCCATCAGCTTTGGCGAAAACAACCAATTGAGTCTTGCCTGGGAAGGCCAAAGCGGCACCATCCCGTTGGTTTGCAACAACTTGTCGGGTGTCCACCATTGGAAGGTGAAAACTCCTGAAGGCGGTTGCGAACTCACGTCCAACTGGATTACGTTCAATTTCGTGGAGACCAGCGACGGCTATGAGATCCAATACACCTGCCAACCCAATCCCTTGGCCATTATTCGCAGCATAAACTTCTCTGTTTGGGCCTACGATGCCAACGACAACGTCGTGGGAGCTTCCGAGAATTGGCTTGATGGCGACTACATGTCCATCTACCAAAACCCCGAAACGCTCATCTCCACCACGCGCAACGTGTATAGTTTCGACGCAACTGGCGCTACGCAAGTCTATACCTGCCCGCCCGAGGGAAGCAGCTTCACTGTTGTTTCAAACCAAACAGGGTCTTTCAACTATAATGAAATTCCCTATAATGCTTCCGAGCACTATTATCTCGAGCTTCAACTTTCAGGCTATGTCGACCACGCCATCAAGGGTATTCACTTGGATATGATGCCTGGTGCAGATGCTTGGGGCACAGTGCAGGTCTATGTGGGAGATTTGAACCAACAAATTTACTATGATTTGGCTCACATCAACAATGCTGCTTTCAGGTCGTCGTGGCCCAACAAAACCTATAGCGAAGAGTGCTATCACGACATTGACATCCAGATGAACGGAAACAATGCCGATTATGTCATCGGATCGGGGGATGTGTTGAAGATCCGCATCACCACAACGGTTGGAGCGCTTTATTGCCAAGGCGTCACGGTTGATTATGTGGGAGCGCCGAGCTATGTGACTGAAAAATGGTATGAGACCGACTTGGAGGACATTCTCCCTGGCGATGAGTTTGTCATTGCTGGATATTATGTTTTCCATTGGTATGGCATGGACAACACCAATGGCAAAGCCATTCCGCTACACCTTAGTACAAGCAACGAATCGGTATTGTTAGGCATTGAATCTGGTTCTTCAGCGGATTTCAACAGCGTAAAATGGACTTTTGATCGCCACCAAGGCAAATACCTCTTCAAGCCTGTTGGCACTACGGGCCAATACTTGAAGTGCTCCACTTCGGGGGATGTGACCATTGGCACAGGCACCGACAATCGTGGTTTCGAATGGTCGCCCCGCCCCATGTTCAACGACTACTATTACCTCTACTGCAACGGCTACTATTTGGTCATTGACGAAAACGGCGATTATTACAATCACTATTGGAAAGGCTTTGATGCCAACCATACTCCGGGAAGGCAAACCAAGTTCTTCAAAAAGACGTATGAATACCTTTATGATAATATTGCTACTGCAAGATACCAGGCAAGCCAAGCTGATCCCGTGGTGCTTAACGTGCGTGGCGTGGTGAGTCACAAGTTGGGCAATTACCTTTATTTGCAAGATGCAGATGGTGCCAGTTCACATGTTGCCATAATGCTCAGACGTAACGATTTTGTCAACGAAGACGATTACAACCAGATCGTTAAGGGCGACGAAATCATCGTAAGAGGTAAGCCTTATCGGACTGAGAATGGATATGTAGTGGCCATGCACAACCTCAGTTTGCTCCAGGTGAAGAGTCAGGGCAACACGGTGACACCGATAGAGGTGACTACTTCCGAATTGACGAATGATGATGGTAGCGATCCATGGAACACCAAGGAATTCAGGCTTGTCAAAGTAAAGAATGCCGTTGTGGACAATGTGGCTTCGAACACGAAATTCACCATTTCTCAAGGAACGGTGCAAGCCACGGTGTCGCACCACACCAATGTGGAAGTGGCGCAATTCAATGAAGTTGACGTGATTGGTGTGTTCAGAAGGACTTCTAATGTTCCTGACATTTTTATCCGTTCGGCCAACGACATCACCGTCTATCGCCCGCACAACGTGATTTACGGCCCTGTGATCCAAAACGAATCCACCCCCGACGCGCAATATTTGCCGGTCGTCAATCTCAATACAGAAAGCAACTATAGTGGAGCCTATATGCAAGACGACCTTATCAACCTTAGCTTCCCGACCTCATTGACAACGGGAGCCAATGGTGAAATCTTCTACCAATATTCAGGCGTAGGTGTCTTTACCATTGACGACCAAAACCAGAGGCATTATCTTTCGGCAACAGGTGGCGACTATTCTGACAACACAAGCTATGTCGATTTCACCATGCCCAACGAAGACGTGCATGTAGAGGTGTATTACACCAGAATGTACCAGCTTCGTTACTATTCCTATGCGGGTTCCTATCTCCAGTCGAACGTCCTTGAAGGCACATACGCACATTCCGGCCCCTTGTATGATATGACGATGGCTGCGCCCGAAGGCTACTCGTTTGTCGGCTGGTCGAGAGGCACGGAAAACCGTTGCGGAGACTATGTGAATTATGGCGTTTATGAGACAAGTGCCACCATGCTCAATAGTGACGACATTTGGTATTGGCCTTTGTTCCAGAAGGCAGGCGAGGAGGAACTTTACACCATGGTGTTCGTCGGCGAACAAACGTATGGCGGCGGTGAAGAAGGTCTCCTTATAGGCGGACCAACACTTGTGGCCGCTGGCGCAGTGCTGGATATGAGTGACAAACGAATTAATAATGGAGCCAATGGAGTAAAACTGTTTATCATTGACGATGGTGCCCAAGTGATTTATAATAATAATCATCCTTTTTATGGCACTATGCGCAAAAACATTGTCGGCTATGGTGAAGGTACAGGGAACTGGTATTTGCTTTCATGCCCGATACTCCATGACAATGTCTATGCCGAGAACAGAAAAATCCATAACCTTGTCGACAATGGCGATTACGACCTTTATTCCTTCAGCCAAAGCGAGAATGATGAATGGAGAAACTTCAAAATAGACGGAGACAATCCACGGTGGAATCGCGGTCAAGGCGTGCTCTATGCCAACAAGAATGGTACTACTGTGGAAATTGAAGGATATTTGAATCAGAGTTTCGGTGGTTATAATGTGCAGTATGATGAAAGTGCTTCATTCAAGGGCTTTAACCTCGTTGGCAATCCTTGGACCTACGATGCCTATATCAACCAAGACTATTACCGCATGAACCCGCAAGGCACCGAATTGATGGAAGCCTTAGCCAGCGAACCCATCCATCCTTGCGAGGGCATTTTCGTGCAAGTGGCGGAAGCGGGTAGGATAAGCTTCACGCGTGAACAACCCAGGGAAAGCGGCATCAACGTCAATGCCAGCAACAACGAGGGCATGCTCATCGACCGTGCCACGGTGCGCTTCGGCGAAGGCAACACGCTCGGCAAGTTCCAACTCAACGCCAACAGCACCAAGCTGAGCATCCCGCAAGGCGACAAGGAGTTTGCCGTGGTGCGCAGTGCCGCCCAAGGCGAAATGCCGCTCAACTTCAAGGCAGAGAAGGACGGCACCTACACGCTCAGCTTCGACGTGGAGAACGTGGAGATGGACTACCTGCACCTTATCGACAACATGACGGGCGCGGATGTCGACTTGCTGGCTCCCGTCATTGCGAGGAACGAAGCAATCCAGGAGCCAGCCTCCTACACCTTCACCGCCAAAACCACCGACTATGCCTCGCGCTTCCGCTTGGTGTTTGGTGCCGACGCTGCAAGCGGGGACGCTTGCGAACCCAGTTTCGCTTTCTTCAACGGCAGCGAATGGGTCGTCAGCAACCAAGGTCGCGCCACGCTGCAAGTGGTCGACGTGATGGGCCGCGTGCTCAGCAGCGAGACCGTCAACGGCAACGCCGAAGTCGGCATCAACCAGCCTGCCGGCATCTACATGCTCCGCCTCGTGAATGGCGACAATGTGAAGGTGCAGAAGGTGGTGGTGAGATAAAAAGGATTCTTGTAGGGCTGTCGTAATACGGCAGCCGCTATATTGGCAACCAAAACAGCGGCTGCCACGGTGTGACAGCCCTACAAGCCTCACAAATATTACAACAAAACAAGAAAACAAACAAAACAAACACGATAATAAAATGAAGAAACTAACATTGACAATCGCAATCCTCCTCGGCCTGAGCCTGACGACCTTTGCCGACAACAACAACCAAGGCGGCGGCCTGTTCCAGCGTGGCGCCAGCACCGAGGAGATGGAATATGCCAACCGCGACATCATGCCTGCACTGCCTACGCATGGTTCCAATAACAACTACAATGCCGATGGTCCGATTGGTAGCGGCATCGCCGTGCTGCTCGGCCTCGGCGGAGCCTACCTCGTCGCCAAAAGGCGCAAGGAAGAATAAACGTTTCCTTTTCATAAACTTTTGAAGAAAGCCGGTGGCGCAAGCTGCCGGCTTTTTACGATGTCGGTGGCATGTCGTCAGGCTCGATGGTGACGAAATCGCCGCGCTCTTGGAAGTATTCCACTAACTTCTCATAAAACTTCGTCTTACTCATCGTCTCGGCGTTGCCGAAGACGATGAGTTTCATTTTGGCGCGGGTGATGGCCACGTTCATGCGGCGCAAGTCGTTGAGGAAGCCGATGTTGCCGCTTGCGTTGTCGCGCACGAGGCTGATGAGGATCACATCGCGTTCCTGGCCTTGGAAACCATCCACTGTGTTGATGCTGATTTGGTGGCGCAAGGGCTTCAGCATCTTGTTGTTTCTCATGTATTTGCGCATTAGCCTGACTTGCGCTTTGTAAGGCGAGATGATGCCGAAGTCGGTCTGCTCCCGCAAGAGGTGTTCCATGCCGATGAGCTTCACGTAGTCCATCAGGGTCTTCATCAGGAGCTTGGCCTCTTCGTGGTTGCTGCGGCTGAGGCTGCGGCTTTGCTGCTCGCCGAAGTCGCATCGCGACGTGTCGACCCACATCAGCGGTTTGTCGATGGGGGAGACGAGGCGGTGGGCCACCGACGGGTCGGCTTTCAGTTGCCCATGGTAGAACTGCCGCGAGGAAAACTCCATGATGTCGCGGTTCATGCGGTATTGCACATCGAGGAGGGTGACGCACGCGGGCTTGCTTTTCACCACTTTTTGCATCAAGGTGCGTTCCAAGCCCTCGTGTCCGGCTTCCTTGCATTTCACGGTGGGCGGCAGTTGCTGGTGGTCGCCAGCGAAGATGACACGGTCGGCTTTGAGGATGGCTGTCCAGCAGGCGGCTTCGAGGGCTTGGGCGGCCTCGTCGATGAAGACGGTGCCGAAATGTCGGCGTTCCATGATGCGACTTGCGCTTCCGATAAGGGTGCAGGCAATGACACCCGAGGTGGCAAACAGCTCTTCGCGGATTTTCACCTCCAGCTCCATCTCGCGGTGTTGCAACTTGCGGATTTGGTTGTGCTCCTTGTCGCCGAGTTTGGGGCGACTCTTTATTTCGCGCAACGACGAGCGCACGCTGAACAGCTCCAGATAGTCGGGGTGGTTGCCGTAACGGTATTCATAGGAACATTCCATCATCACATCATTGATTCTTAATGGGTTGCCGATGCGTAAGACGGAGATGCCACGGCGATAGAGTTGTTCGCTGATCCAGTCGACGGCGGCATTGCTCGGGGCGCAGACCAATACTTGCGTCTCGCGTTTCAGGGTCTCGCTGATGGCTTCCACGAGGGTGGTGGTCTTGCCTGTGCCGGGCGGACCGTGCACGATGGCCGTCTCGCGGGCATTGAGCACTTTCGCGACGGCGGCGTTTTGGCTTGCGTTGAGCCATGGGATATGGTTGAAATGGTTGTCGCGGAAGGCGGGCTGCTTGTCGCCGATGAGTACGTTGCGCAGGTTGACAAAACCCTCGTCGGTGCGTTCGCGCACCTGACGCAGGCTGCTCTGCATCACCTGATAAGAGTAATCGTCGATGCCCAACAGCACACCGATTTTGCCCCGCGAGGCCAAGTTTTCCAGTGCCATTAGGACGTTGCGGTTGCTCACTGCTATTTCCATGCGGAACTCTTGGAGGCGGCTCACGGTGCAGTTGAAGTTGAGCACCCGCATCTGTCCGTTCTCGATGCTGAAGAAGTTGACGATCTTGCCTGGCTCGAAGTCGCTGCTCGTGTCTTCGGGCTGTGCGCCGTCGTAATGGACATCCACAACCAATTGGTTGGCGATGTTATAGGAGGTGTTGCCCAAACGGATTGGATACCAGCAGTCGCCTTCGGCCACGTCGCCGTTCATCGGGGCGCGTTTGACGGCTTCGAGGTATTCGGCCTTTTCGTATTCGTATTCCTTGCGGAGGAGGTC
>CAMKAR010000063.1 GCA_946410535.1 uncultured Bacteroidales bacterium | reverse complement strand
GCCCTTTGCGCAGCCCGACAAGGCGACCAAGTGAACCCCCAAAAGGCCTCCAGCGGTTCGCAGTTCTACATCGTGCAAGGCAAGGTGTATGACGACCGCACCCTCGACATGTTTGAAAGTCGTATGGGCAAGGTGTTCAGCGCCCGTCAGCGCCAAGCCTACAAAACCGTGGGTGGCACTCCGCATCTCGATGGCGAATACACCGTGTTCGGCGAAGTGACCGAAGGCCTCGAAGTGGTCGACAAGATTGCTGCCGTCGAAACTGGGCGCATGGACGTGCCCGTCAAGCCAGTGACCATCATTTCCGTTACGATTGAGAAATAAAGCTGCTGGCTTTTGGCCTTTGACTACTGGCATTTCAATTGGCCAGTTGCCAGAAGCCAGTTGCCAGAAGCTAAAAGCATAGAATAATGAAAGAAAAAGTAGAAGAAATACTCAACCAAGTGCGCGACTTCCAGGCCGACAGCAAAGAGGCTTTGGAAAACTTCCGCATCACCTATTTGAGCAAGAAAGGCGTTATCCCCGCTTTGTTTGCCGACTTCAAGACCGTGGCCCCCGAGCTTCGCAAGGAGATGGGCATGAGGCTCAACGAGCTGAAGAACGTTGTGCAAGAGAAGGTGGAAGAACAACTGTCGAAGTTCGAGAACCAACATTCGAGCGATGCCGGTTTCGACATGAGCATGCCAGCCAACGAGATGCGCGGCGCCCGCCACCCGCTGAGCATCGTGCGTCGCGACATCAACGAGATTTTCGCCCACCTCGGCTTCACCATCGTTGAAGGCCCCGAAATCGAGGACGACTACCACGTGTTCTCGGCCTTGAACTTCCCGCTCGACCATCCTGCCCGCGACATGCAGGACACCTTCTTTATTAATAAGGAACCCAACGTGAACAAGGTGAGCGACATTCTGCTGCGTACCCACACTTCGAGCGTGCAGGTTCGCGCCATGGAGAAGCAACAGCCACCTATCCGCGTCATCGCTCCGGGCCGTGTGTTCCGCAACGAAGCCATCTCGGCTCGCGCCCATTGCATTTTCCACCAGATTGAGGGTCTTTACATCGATGAGAATGTCTCCTTTGCCGACCTGAAACAAACGCTCTATCACTTTGTGCAGGAGTTTTTCGGCGAAGGCACCAAGGTGCGTTTCCGTCCGTCGTATTTCCCCTTCACCGAGACATCGGCGGAGATGGACATCTCGTGCAACATCTGTGGCGGTAAGGGTTGCAACATCTGCAAACACACGGGTTGGGTCGAAATCTTGGGTTGTGGTATGTGCGACCCCAACATCCTCATTGCCAGCGGCATCGATCCAGAGAAATACACCGGCTTTGCCTTCGGCATGGGAGTGGAACGTATTGCCATGCTGAAATATGGTATCAACGACTTAAGGCTGTTCTTCGAGAACGATTTGCGGTTCTTGGAGCAGTTTGAGTTGGCTTGAGTATTTGAACACGGATTTCCTGATTTTCACGGATGAAAAAGTAGAGGCACAGTTTTGTTGTGTCTCTACTTTTTATTAGACTTTTTGCACATCGTTGTTGGCCTACCATAGTATTTTTCTATTCAGTAAAATCGGCCTTTACTGGATTCCAAAGGGCCTGCTGAGCGAGGATCCTTGAAAAACGCTTCCACGTCACATACGGTGTAACCCAAGTCGGGAAACAACGGCTCAAGCGCGGATTGGCGGTATTCTCGCAGCAAATAAATGTTGTTCTCTTTTTCCTTTTTCAGCGGAGTGAGCCGCTTCTGGTATTGCTTGTTGTCCATCTCGCCCGACTTCAGTTGCCTATACAGTTCCTTGCACTCTTCGTCGATTTCCTTTTCTCTCTTTTTCTTCTTCCCCTTCTTCTCTTCATAAATTGCCATGATGGCCTTCAGATCGTCACGATACGCATAAAACAACCTGAATTTGAGAAGGCTAATCCTGTCTTCCAAGTTTCGTATCTTAGCCGGCATATCCTTAGTCTTCCAGTAAAGTTCACTCCTCAGATATATATTCTCCAACTCCATGTCGTCAATCAAGGAAAAGCTTTCTTTTTCCAAAATATCGACAACCTGTTTCAATGTGTAAGCCTGATACTGGCTCTTTGCTTCGTCATAGCGGCTGTTAATCCTCATGAAGTTGGGCCACAGCGACGAGAACGGATAGATGGATTCCGTTTCGGTTTTGCCGTTTTCGTCGACAACACCACAGCTATTTCTGCCCGACAAGGGGCTGCCAGCAATTTGGTAAACCAGTTTTTTCATTCCGTTTCCATCGCAAATCATGGCGTTTTCGCAGTTCAGCCACCATTCAAGGTAAACGCCCAAGGTAGGGTTGTGAAATCCGCTTGTCCCCGTGTAAGCCAACCCATTTTGGATAGGAATAGGGCAGAGGAACATACGGCTGTCCGACATAATCCTGTCTCTGTACTGAAGAAACCTGAAAGCATTGTCGCAGAAGAGCGACCAGCCTCCTGCATTTTCTTCGTCAGTTTTAGGCGTTGGGGCTTGCTTTTTGCCGCCAATGGCAAAATAAGTGCCGGTGGTGTCCAGTTTCACTTCGTTGTCTACCTGCTCAACAGCTTGTTCCAATGGATAGCAGTCGAGTACATTGCCGTTCAACAGTTGGATTTTCCCTTCAGGATGCTTGAAGTCGTCGTGTGTTTTGATGATGCCCATGATGATTGGTTTTTATTAGTGGAAGTCTGTTCATGTCTATAGTGTTATAGTATTGCTGATTGGATTATTCAACCGGAATAACAAATATTTTTTTTGTGTCTGTAAAAACAATCCTATTTCTTCATTGGCTGTAAGCAATCAGCCGTCAGCTATCAGCTCAGTAGCACCCTGGCTGACGGCTGATAGCTGACAGCTGACGGCCATATAGTTAGTGCTTTGCCTCTTTGTCATTGATCTTGCTTCTCTCAAACCAACGGCTGATATCAAAATAGATGGTCTCAGTATAGCCGCCTAACCCTTCAAGCTCAAGGCAATCAATATGTCCTGGAAGCAGGTGTTGGCTCACCACCCTCATGGCCGGGCGGTAGGTTCTGAGGAACTCGTATTCATGCCCCACGCAGATGACGCAATACGGATCGTCAAGCGTGCCCTTCCCCGTACTTTCTATTGCCTCGCAAATCAGTGGTCCCCGACCAAGGTATTCGGCAAGGGAAAGGCCAGTATACCTTTCAATAATGTTGGGGTTATGCGTTTTTTGTTTTTTGCTTTCTTCTTGGCGCCAATACTCCGCACTGAGGACGTCAGGGATAACGCCCTTCGCGTAATCCTCCGTAAAGGTGTAGCCATACACCAAGCCGCGCATGGTTTCCGTGTTGAAATCACGCAGCTGTCCTTCCACGAATTTTTTCAGCCAATAGCTGTTGAAAGCATGTTCGTAGTCTTGGTAGTTGACTTTCTTGGGGTAGTCTGTGTTCATAGTCATTTGTTTTTTTGTTTGGTGTTTTCAATGATTAATAGCTCCAACTTTTGGAGTTTTCAACTTGAAGGCGAAAAAATCATAGCCCCCCACCTCTAAAAGAGTTTACACCCATATCTAAACTTTTTCTAAGGTGGGTATAAAATAGTTTAGATATGGGTCTCACGGAGTTTTATAGTACCCCTCATCTCTGCCCTTTGAAAGGGCAATTACATTTCTTTTTGTCCTCTTGGAGCGGGGTGTTTTAAACGTTTCAGGTCCAGTAGGCCAGCTTTTAGATACTGATTAATCAAAATCAAGATACTGGTCACAGAAGCACTCAAGCAGCATATCGTGCCATGCGTCCTCATCCATGGTTGCTTTCAGAATCGCCGGGATGAAGCTGTGGTCTTCAACCTTCACATAGCCTTTCTTACCGTTAAGGGTAAACAGCGTTCTTTTCTCATGTCTCAACAAAAAAAGCCTTATATCTAACATATAGAAGACATAAGGCTTTATTCTTGTGCTATTTAAAACAATTATAACGAGTTGACAAAGTCAATTTCGTTTTGGTATGCAACAGAATTGACAGGCACTCCGCTTTCCCTTGTCTTGGTTTTGGAATATAGAAGCTCTCCCAGTTTCTTTTCGTGTTCCGCCGACACCAATTTGAAATCCAAAATCTTTTCATCCTTCGGAATGATGCTTGAACCTTGGTTTCTAGCGCTTCCAGTAGGATTAATATCAGTCACACGGTGTACTTTAACACGTTCTTCACCATGTTTGTCAGAGCTATAGATAGCAATGAATTGGTTGGTGTTGACAAGGAAAATGCGTAGGGGCGTTTCATTTGGATTGAAACCAGGTTTTTTCATCACGACATTGAGATTTGCCCCTTTTTTGAAAGTTTTGAATTCAACTTCGTTAATAGTTCCCGATTTGTAGCAGAAAACCATCAAACCGTCTTGGACATTCTTTTTTACAGGCAGTGTGTAGAATACATTCTGCTCGCTTGAAGCATCGCGTACGCGTTTCCATGTGCCGTCGTTGTACCAAACAATAAAATAATCCACCTCGCCAGGGTCAACCGTTTGCTTGGGTGCTGCAATGGCACTTCGGTGAGCATTGTTGACCAATTTGACCACTTCGGCCAACTTTTCAGGAGTTAATGCTACATCACTGAGTCCTTCGGTGTCTACAACATCCCGGATGGCTACCTGCATTCTTTCATAGACAAAGTTGGTGATTTCGTCTTTCTCTAACAAGGTTATTCTGTTGCCAGTTCTTTGGAATAGCAAATGGTTTTTGATCCAGATAGGACGTTTGGCCTTCTTGACCTGGATGTGGCAGTATTGAATACCTTGTTCTATCGGGAATTCAAATTCCACAAGCTGTTCGGCTACGCCTTGTGACAACCTTTCCAAGGCATGTCGTATTTTCAATTGGTATTTGTCAACCGTCGGTTCGTATTGGTCATTGTATTCGTCGTCTTCCCCCTCATTGAGGTGTGGCAAGTCATCTTTGATGCCAATCAATTGTCGTGTTTTGTCATGTACCCCAATATACAAATCGCCGCCTTCTGCATTCATGAAGGCTACCAGCGTTTTCACAATAACAAACAATTGCTTGTCAACATCCGGTTGTCCATCACGAAATACAATTGAAGTCTTGTATTCTAAGGTTGTGCTCTCTTCTCCCAAATCAAGTATGAGATACTGCCCCCTTGACTTATGGCTGTTTTCCTCGTTTTTATCATCAATCGGGGAGTTGGTTTTTTGTGCCTTGGCCTTGTTTTGTTGTCCAGCCTCTTTGATGATGAGATAGTCGCCGTTATCAGAAATACCTTCAACCATCATTGTGCAAACGTCACCGATTTGGTGAAGTTGTTCTTTGAAGTAGCAACGATGTACACACCATTCGTCCTCCAGCTGATAGTATTCGGCCTTGACGGGAGAACAAATGTCGGATTTGATGTCAGTGACTTTAAAAACATAGTCTTTGCCGAATTCATAGATTTTTTTGTATATCGAAGCCGTTTCCTGTTTCAATTTTGGTCTCCCAAAAGGATCGATGCTTTTCACAATAGCCGTGATTTTTTCGGGAAGCTCATCATATTGAAATTTAAGGATGTTGTATACGCGATAGGTGTCGCAAGTGTCATCGCGTAAGGCGATATAATCGACGCCAGTCCTGTCGTCTTGACGGATTTCGATGGTTTCAAACTCGTAGGTTTGACCGATTTTAAAATCTTGCATATTATTAGTGTTTTTGTGTTATTCTATTTTACCAGTTTCAATCCCTTTTCAGAAAGATAATGCCGCTGTTGGGGATGATTCGGAGTTTCTGGGTAGGCACGAAGGACATAACCTCCTTCTATGGCAGGTTTTATAAAACTCATATACACATACCTTCTACCCTGTAGATGTAGCCTTTTAAGTATTTCTGAAAGCGTACACGAATCCTCTCTTATCACGTTTACAAGCCGTTGAACTTGTTCCCTAGGTTGTTCCTTAGGTTGTTCCTTAGGTTGTTCCCCAAACCAATAAGTGATGGTCGAGCTAACCAAGTCGCTTGCAAATTCCACCTTGCCTTTGGTGAGTTTTTCCCATACCAGCATCTTGTCGATGCCATAGCCAGCGTTCTCACCTAGTTTGGCGTAACGGAAAAACTTGATGATGTTCGGGTTGCGCGGAATGGAGTGTATTTGCGTACGCAGTTCCGACAGCGGAAACATGAACCGTCCAGGGTTCTGCAACTCAATGCGGTCAGTGAACACCCTTATGGTTGGATGCATTGGGCTGAAGTAATCGGCATGGGCGCAACAGTTGGTAAGTCCTTCCCTCAAAGCATATAGTTGCGACTCGTCTTCGGTGCCCATACCGTCGGGACGGGCCTTGCATTCAAAGTCGTCCCATTCTATCTCGGTCAGCTTTTGAAGAAGTTCGTCTTTCGTCATGATTATCTCATTGTTTTCTCATTTTGCAAAACTACAAGATTTTTCCAATTATTCTTGCTTTTTTGTCATTCTATTGTGCACTCTGGCTTGAAGTGTAGAATGCCGTATTAAGGTTTTGTTGCAGTACCAAGACGGGCCAATAGAAAGGCGCATCGCGCCAGCCGTCTGTTTGTTTTCCGTTTTCCTTGATGAATATAATGATGGGTTGATTGACAGCTTTTGCTCGCGCAGGCGTCAAATCAGTACGACCATCATCAGGAGCATCAATGAAGCCGCCATTCTGTCTGATACGCGACATGTTTCGGTTGGTTCTGTGCATCATCCACATTTTACCATTTGTGTTTGTTGTCGCATATTGTATGGCACCAATCATTTCTTGAACATTCCAATCCAAACCATTATTGTTATCAACAGCACGATTATAGATGTATGTGGACCTGACCCTTTTCAGCAGGTCTATTACAATGTCAACACTCACCTCGAAAATGCCATCGGAATCCTTTTTCCCATAATTTGGCAGTGAAGTGATGGTGGCATCTATACTATCAATAATAGGCTTGATCTTGGTTTGGCAATCGGTTTGGAATCCAGCGTGTACCATACGTCTTCCAGCCCGCAAAGCCACGCAGTCGGACATGGCAATTTTTCCGCCTGCACATGGTTTTAGGCCGGCATTATCAGAGAACACCACGGCCATCGATGGGTCGAAATTGGCTGTAGTAGAATACTTGATGAGCCATTGACGCAATTGTTCGTCCAGCTCGTTGATTTCTGCAACCAATGAGTAGAGCCTGAAAGTGGTATAGAATCGGGTAACAGCCATATCCAGTTTAGAGCGGTTGCCATACATTCTGGAGTGTTGCAGTACCGTGTCCTGCTGTAGTTTTCTCGGGTTCCTACCATAAAAGAAGCAAAGCAAGTTGGCAATGGTAATGCCTCGATCCAAGATTTGACCCCCCACAAAGATATTGACCGCATGAGTTAGCTTGAGTTGGCCGTCTTTGTCGAGCAAAGCGGGCACATCCTGGTCAGAGTTGATGACCTCAATTCGATAGTCTTTATTTAAAAACAGGGAAGCAATTTCAACCCTGACATCAGCTTTAGGCGGTATCATTGTGGTGGACGGCAACTCTCCATTGTTGTGTCCTTTGGTAATGGAATCCACATAATCGTCATAAAGGACATCAATCATGGCGTCCATTGTCTGTGGCAACACTCCGTTGTTAGCTCGGATGGCTTTCTCCCATTCTTCGGTAAGGGTGATGATTAATTGGCCTTCCCACTCGTGCTTTTCTTTTGCGATTTCAACATGAACGATGCAACTCGATAGATAATCCACGCGATTGTTCTCTTGAATTCGGCGAATGGCGGTTGCCATGAAATAGCCCATGATAGCTTCTCGTAGCTCGGTTAAACTGGGAGAGGTTGCAACATTATTGATATACCTTCTGTCAATCTTAGAGATGGCTTCTCTGCACTTTTCACTTACATCGCGGTACAAGTGACTGTACATGGAATTTGGATTCTGGGAATCATGGAAATATTGTTCTCCACCGACATATTCCGGATAAATCGGTAGCAAACAGGTAAATCTTGGTTTGAAAGGCATGGCTGTGCCTCCACTCGAAAGGTTCAAGCAGCCATCAGGTTGTAAGTAAAGAGAATAGGGTGTTGCCGTGACTTGCAAGTAATAGCAATAGGGCAACGATGCCACCAAGCTGTCAATAGCATTGGCGATAGCGGCCAAATCTGTCATCCCATTGGCGTTTGTGTAGTTGCGACTGGCAAAGTCGGCCTCGTCGTCCACAATGAGGATTTTCTTTTGGTCAAAGCCATTGATATGAGCGATACCATTAAGAATGGACATGTTGTTCTTTTCTTTCTTGCAGATGATGATATTCTTGTTGTTGAGTTCGCGATGCGTAAAACCATTCCTTCGGTTCAAGATATCAGAAACTTCAATCACGGGAAGGCCCAATGTGCTACGGGAGGCGAAAGCTGAAAACTCATCCTCCATTCTTGTCTTGGTTTGCTGGGCCAATGCCTTTGTGCCTTTGGTAAGCACGATGGCGATGTCAATGCCCTTGTCGAACATTAAGCCAATAATACCTACAAAAGCTCGGGTCTTGCCGCTCTGAATCTTACCAAGCAATAGTCCTGGGTCTCGTTGCGAGAATCCTTTAACAGGATTCATTAATTTGTCGACCGTTTCCTCAATACATTGTTGCAAATTAGCTGAGTACCAAGGATTACCATTTTTATCCATCTTCAGTTTCAATCGTGAATAAATGGGTGTTGAGGTCATAGTGCCTGCTTTAAATGCAGCTCTTTGGGTATACCAATCGGGGTCAGGTTGCAAACCGATTGCCAACATAGCATTGATGGCATCTTCACATTCTTTTAAAGTTTTGAATATCATAGCAAACTATTATATTTGTTGTTTATTATCTTTTTTTCCTCACATATTTTCCATTAGTCGATTTCGGGATTTTGTTGAATGATTTCCCATGTGCCATTGGCTCTCCCGCCTATTCTTCGTATAACTCCCTGTTCACGTAATTGTTTCATGACATAATACACGCCATCTGTTGTGATGCCAACTATTTCCGCCAATTCTCTTTGGGTGATACTCGGGTTGTTTCGAATAGCGGACAATATACTTTCCGTAGTGCTTTCCGTAGTGCTTTCCGTAGTGGTGCTTTCCTGTTCAATCCAATCGTATGGGATGGATACACGCAAGAAGTTGTCAAGAAAGATGAAGTTGTTGCGGTCATACACTTTCATGACCCGCGACATCCCTGACCCGAGTGCCTCAACAACCTCTACATCTCGAAATATGCGCATCAATTCCTTGTTTTTGGGATAGCTGACACCACTGAAGAAATCTTCCTTCGACATACTAATTGGCAAAGTGCCGGTTGAGGTGATCTCCAAATGGTCGGAGAAAAGCTCGAACTTAGTCATGACCATCCTTTTTTATTTTCGATGATGTGCTTTCAACTAAAAATAGTATGTCGCTTAGCTCGGCCACATATTGGTTGCGGAAGAGAGCCGTTTGTCGCGACTGGCGCACGGCTTGTGAGGTTGAGACGATGAGCATCCTACCATCGTTTACTGCATTTCGCCATTCCTCGGGTAACTTGGCATACATACGCCTTGCCAACACCACGATTATCGGACTTTTTCCTTTCAGCAGGAAGTGCAACACATCTTTTTCCATCTTTGAACTGAAGCCGCTCACTACGCAATCGCCAGACTTCGAA
>CAMKAR010000062.1 GCA_946410535.1 uncultured Bacteroidales bacterium | reverse complement strand
TCTGGATCGTTTCCATCCTGATTTTGGCTGGCAACGACTTGAATTCGGGCATCCGCCGCAATGCCGACAAACAGAGTCCCGACGAAAACGAACACCTCCGCCGCGAAATCGTCATCGAGGACCTCAAGAGGCATATTCAAAGCTATCAGGGCGAAATTGAGCGACGTACCGCGAGAATCGATGCCTTGCGCAAACAAATTGCTGAACAGACTGTGCTCATACAAAACTTGGAAGAGGAAAACAAGAAGAGTGAGTTGATTATCAAGGAGTACGAGAGGTTTGTGCAGCACGAACTGAAACGCTCCGACGAGCAGTCGATGACTACCAAGCTGCCAAACCATAAGAAGCCATGGGTATCGTAGCACGACAGAGCATCAAGGGGACCATCGCCACCTATATCGGGGTGGCCGTGGGCATCGTCACGACGTTTTACATCCAGACGAAAGCCCTTCAACCTGAGCAGATTGGCCTCATCGACATCCTGCTGCAGTGCTCGTTGCTCTTCGGTGGGTTGGCCCAGCTCGGCACCAACTCGTCGGCGATGCGCTACTATCCTTTCTTCAAGGATGAGGAATACCGCGACCACGGCTTCTTTGGCTGGACGCTGCTTGTGCCGTTGGTAGGTTTTTCGTTCTTTTTGCTGGCGTTTTTCCTCTTCAAAGGCGCAATCGTGGACTTCTTCACCAAGGATTCGGAGGTGGGGGCTGAGTTGTTCGCAAAATACGTGAATTTCGTAGTCCCCTTGGCCTTTTTCTCGCTCTATATCTCTGTTTTTGAGACGAATAGCAATCTTTTGCTCCGCATCGTCCTGCCCAAGTTCATCCGCGAGGTGGGCTTGCGTGTGGCTACTTTGGTGGTTTACCTGCTTTATTTCTACAAAGTCATTGATTTTGATGGCGTTATCATTGGCTTTTGCGTGTTTTATGGCTTGGCTACGCTCATCAATGTCGTTTATCTTTTCTCTCTGAAACGGGTTTCGTTCAAGATTGAGTGGAAGTACGTCACGCCACAGTTGAAGCGCGATTTCCTGTTCTACACCTTGTTTATGATTACGGCGGCCTTGGCGGGCAACGTGATTCCCATGTTGAGCAAGTTTTTCGTGGCGGCCAAGGCGAGTTTCCGCTTGGCGGGCGTGTTCACCATCGCCACCAACATCGCGGCGGTCATCGAGATGCCCTACCGTTCGTTAGGTGCCATCTCGCGTCCGCATATCTCTGAGGCCATGGCCAAACAGGACGTGAAAAAGGCCGACGAGTTGTGCAAAAGCGTGGCCTTGCACCAGTTCATCGCCGGGAGCTTCGTCTTGTTCCTCGTTTGGATCAATATCGACTATCTTTTTGACTTGCTGCCCAAGGGCGACATCTACCGCCTCGGCAAATGGGCGGTGTTGCTGCTTTCTTTGAGCCGGTTGGTTTATTCCACTTTCGCCGTGACCACAACGGTGCTGAGTTATTCGAAATATTACTATTATTCGCTGGTATTCACCATATTGCTTGCTGGAATGTCGATTGCCTTGAACGCTTGGTGGGTGCCTCGGTGGGACATCAACGGCGGCGCTATGGCCAATTTGGTGTCTTATTTCGTCTATTTCATCCTGCTGTTGGCTTTCATCAAGTGGAAAATCGGGGTGATGCCTTTGTCGCGAAAATTGGTGCCTGTAGCAATGGTTGTGTTGGGTATGTTTGCCCTCAACTGGCTGTGGACGAGTGCCTTGACAGCGCTCATCGTCAAGCCATTTGAGAGGCCCATCATCGGCCTTACCATTGACGCGGTCCTGAAGTCGGCGCTTTTCCTCGCCCTTGGCTTGACTTCGTTGTACAAGCTGAAGGTCTCACAGTCGGTCAATGACTTGATTGATCGTGTGTGGGACGTTTTCCGCGATAAATAACCACCGTTTTATCGGATTACGCTCAGTTTCATGAAGCCTTTGCCGTAAGTGGTGCATATTTCTACGGTGTAAATGGCTGACTCAAGGTGGCTTATGCTCATTTCCACTTGGTCGGCTTTGATGTTTTCAATTTCTTTCACTATCTGTCCTCTGGTGTTGAAAACCCTCACACGCTCGATGCCTTCTGCTTCGATGGTCACCTTGTCGTTTGCCGGATTGGGATAAAGTGCCACAGGAATGTCCTGAAAATCATTCACATCGTAGAATCCCGCATGGATGATGATGCTTTGTTCGCTGAAGCCGCAGTTGTTCCAAGCCCTCACTTTCAGGGTCGTGTTGCCTGGCGAGGTAGTCATTAAGGTGCAGCGTGTCCCCAAGGTGTCCACAATCCAGTCAGGTCCTTCACAAAACCATTCGTAACGGGTGGCGTAAGCAACGGAATCAATGTGGTAGTTGTATTGGTTGGTGACGACGTCGGTCGAAACAAATATTTCTTGCAAACCTGTGATTTCGGGAATCGGAGCGGGACGTTGCCAAATTTCGAGATGCATGTTGACCACCGAGTCGCAGCCGTGACTTGAGACGAAGGTCTGCTCATATTGTCCTGATAGCGTGTATTCCTGTCCATTCCAAACGAAGCTTTCGCAAACTGTGGTGTCGCATGCAACGTTGTAGGCATCAATCATGTTAAGATGTAGGGTGACGATACTGTCGCAGCCGTTGGGGGTTGTGAAGGTTTGATCGTAATCGCCGCTCTCCGTATAGGTTTGCCCATTCCATTCGTATATGCCGCAGTCGGTGTGCTCAAACTGGTGCTCAACACTGTGGTAGATGTAAAGACTCAAGGTAACGATGCTGTCGCAGCCCAGTTGGTTGGTGAAGGTTTGGTGGTAGACGCCGCTCTGGTTGAGTGTCATATTGCCCCATTCGTAGGTGTTGCAAGCGTAGACGGGGTAGGGTACGAAGTATTCTTCCGCATGGTTGATGGTCAAATCCAGCGTGACGATGCTGTCGCAGCCCCATTGGTTGACTAAAGTGGCTTGGTAGATACCTGATTCACTGTAGGTTTGGCCGTTCCAGATATACGATTCGCAGCTTGATGCTGTGGTATGGCTGATGCTGCTCTCATGTACCGTGATGCGGACGAGGTTGCTATGGATTGTACCTTCGTCGCTGGTGGCCCAAAGGCGAAGATACCATCCGTCATATGAGATGTCTAAGATTTGGCCGGTGTAGGCGATAGGACTGGTGAACGCTTCGTCTTGCGAGATTTCCCAGCCGTAGTCGTCTATATTGTGTAAAGTGGGCAGCGTCAGCTCAAGCGGTCCTTCGTCGCAAATGGGTGCCGGCTCGTGAAGCTGGCCGACGAATGGGAAGGGTGAGAACTCAAGGTCGCGAATGGCCCTTACGGCGAAATTGCCTCCATAGGGAGCTGATATTTCGTCCTTTTGGCATATGGCGATGTAGGCATTCCAGGCCCAAGCCACATCGGGGTAGGGTGACCCGAAATGCACATACCAGGCTCTTTCGTTGCTTTCCTGTGTACTCGACCAATAGGGATGCAACCCCATAGGCTCTCCTGCTATGGTGAGCGTAGGTTCGTAGAAGATGGCGTTGACATACAGCATTTTCAGCTGCCCTGCGGCAGGCAGATACCAACCATTGTCGATGTCGACAGCGGCGGCTGCATATTGTCCGGTATAGCCAGCCGACTGGTAGTGGGCGAGGATGGAGAGCGTGTTGGAATAACCGTCGGTGTCCGCGAAGGCGCTGGTCAAAATGTCGTTGTTGTTGATGACGTGCGGCAGGCCTTCTATTTCGTCGGTCAGGCCCCAAGGGATGTTTTCGGCTGCATCGTGCAGCGCCACCATCCAGCCTGCGGTGCCGTCCTCGTTAAGATAGAACACCACACCTTGGCTGCCGTCGGGGTTGGTGACCAGTTGCCCCAAGTGATATTCTTGTGCCTGCAATCCCAAAGTCGTTGCGATGCTGAGCAATATGGCGATGATAGTCTTTCTTTTCATGGCTTGATGATTTAGAAGTTTCTGATGCTGCGGATGCTCATGGGGATGTCACCTAAATCCGTCCTGCTTTTGACGATGGCACCTAATCGACCGTCATATCCTAAATATAGGGCACAGTCGTTGTCGTAACCGTATACTGATGAAGACCAGTAGTACCATTTGCCGCGTATCTGTAAGCCATCAATCAGCTTGAGGGAGTTGTTGATGATGGGGATACTGCCGTATAGGATGTTGAGCTGCCCGATTGAAGGCCAATACCAGCCATGCTCGAAATCGACAGCCCAGGCACCCGGATATCTGTTGTGGTCGTATACTGATGCCGACCGCAGGAATCCTGTGTTGTCGTAGCCATCAAGGTCGTAGATGGCTTCGCGTTGGGAAAGCCAACCGGTCAGGCCCCAGGGGAGTTCGTTGTAGTTTGACCAGCATATTTGTTGGGCTTGTATGTCAGGATGGAGCGCCCATCCATGACGACCAGTCTCGTCGACGTAGAAGACCACCCCGATGCCACCTCCGTTGTAGTCGTTGGGGGATACAATGATGGTGTCGGTCCCTTGAACGCACAGGATGTCGCCGACGCGGACATTCTGTCCGAAGCCAACAATGGAGATGATGGCAAACGCTGTAAGCAATAGTTTTTTTCTCATGGTGAATAGAGTTTGTTTTTCCGTTTCAATGTGCAAAGGTATACTTTTTTTGAACTTTACTGCCGAACATCGATTTTTTTCCTCGCTGTGCCTCGTTCAGTGACAATTTCGATGATATAAATCCCTGAAGCATAGTTTGCTATATCAAGTGAAGATGCGTTGCGGTCACTACAATCTATGTCAGCCAAAACTTGTCCATGAATGTCAATCAATTTGATTTTCAGCATGTTTTCCGATTCGATAATGACCTTGTCCTTGGCAGGGTTGGGGTATATGTTCACAGGGATGGTCTGCATTTCGTCCACGTCGTGGAAACCCGCATGGATGATGATGCTTTGTTCGCTGAAGCCGCAGTCGTTCCAGGCGCGGACGGTCAAGGTGGCCGTGCCTGTCGAGGTAATCCACAAGCCGCAGTGGATTCCAGTGGTGTCCATGGGCCAATCGGCGCCGTCGAGAATCCATTCGTAGTGGTCTGCAAACGGCACGGAGTCGATGGAGTAGAAGTATTGCCCCAAGATGAGGTCGGTGCTGACGTAGACTTCGGTCAGGCCGTCAATCTCGGGAACGTCTTCGGGGAAGGGAGCGATTGTCAGATGCATGTGGATGAGCGAGTCGCAGCCGCCAGGAGTTACAAACATCCTGTCGTAGTCGCCTGATTCCAAATATTCTATGCCTTCCCATTGGAAGCTGCCACAGGCAATGGTGTCGGCCTCGAATTCCATCGCATCGGAGAAGGTGAGGTGCAGAGTGGCGATGCTGTCGCAGCCGTGCTCCGCCTCGAAATGTTGGACGTAGTCGCCGGGTTCAGTATAGGTGACACCGTTCCAAGTGTATGAATTGCAAGCCGTTTGCGACCATTCGTGCCTGATGGTGTCGAGGATTTGCAGGTGCATGATGGCGGTGCTGTCGCAGCCTTCGGGCAAGTGGAAAGTCTGTTGATAGATGCCGCTTTCGGTGTAAGTGCTGTCGTTCCAAGTGTAGCTGTAGCAGTGGACCCTCCAAAAATCATGTGAGATGTCTTCGCCGAGGTTGACGTTGATGTGATAAATCGTGTCGCAGCCGTCGGGCGACTCAATGATTTGGTCGTAGAGTCCGTTCTCGGTGTAGGTGGAGTCGTTGAATATGAAGCTGTTGCAGCCCGTCCCATCGATATCGATTTCAACGATTTCGCCAGGATTGTATGGCTCTCCGTATTGGTTGATGTAGCCAGCCTGCTGCAGGAAGTTGTTGTAGGGTCGGCGCACGGTGCCGTCGGGGGCGGTGAAGGTGGTGGCGGTGTTGAAGCAATAGGTCGGGATGGTCAAGTCTTCGTTGACGTTGGTGACGTGGTACATGTATTGGTTCCAAACTTTGCGTGCCGGTATCCAAGGCTCTGTCGACGATTTGTAGACTTTAAGCTTTGTGTTGGCTTGCAGATAGCCGCCTTCTTTGCCAGTGACGACGATTTCGGCACTTCCGTCGGCATCCACATCGGCCACAATGGGGACCTGCATGATGGTAATCTCGCCGCAGTCGATTTGGGAAAGTAGGGTGGGGGGCACTGTCCCGAGGTCATAAATCCAAAGATTGCTGTTGTCGGTGAAGACGAGCTCGTTTCTGCCATCACCATTGAAATCGAACAAAGTGGCCGTGTTGGAGTAGGAGTCCTCGTCGATGGGCAACGACCATAAATAGCTGAAACTGTTTGATGTGGGATTGAACCGATAGGCGCGAAGCCCGAGGTTTGGCTCATGGCAACAGTCAATGAGCATCTCTAAACTACCGTCACCATCAAAATCGGAAATTAGCGGAATGCTTTTTCCTATAAAACTGGTATTCAGTTTGATGGGTTGGCTCGTTGTGTTGTTGTGAACATCCCATACATAGAAAGATACGTTGCCGGTGACACCTTCACTGTCACGATTGCTGACGAGGACATCAAGATGACCGTCAAGGTTGAAGTCGGCTACTTGTACATGTCCGTCGGCGATGATGTTGTCGGGTGGAGTGATGTTCTTTATTAGTGTGACCTGATTACCCGAGGTGCCGTTTCGGTTGGTAATGATCACTTCGTAAATCTCGTTGCCTAAGATGAGTTCTTGGCGCGTGTCACCGCAAATGTTGAAGGCTAACGGACAAGAAATTTTGTCGTGGTTGGTATGGCTGCCGTGCGAATAAGAATCAGCTTGGTTGTTGCCGCCTTGCGCTACGGCGAGCAGAGTGCCTGTTTCAGCGTCGAAAACCTTGTTGCGAACATAGATTTCGGGGAATCTGTCGCCATTGAAGTCAGCGAATCCTATGCTGACGGAAAAGTCGTTGTTGCCAGTGTTGTAGTCAGCGTTGGAGACCCACACTGGATTGTTCGGATTGTCGCTTGTGATGTCGTAGGCATGCAGCTTACGGTCTTTGCAAGCTGTGATGATCAGTCCTTTGCGGTTGGGTAATTTGACCAAGCCATACGGCCCGTTGCCGTGAGCCCACACCATGCCATTCATTGAAATTTGGGCCTTCAAAGCCTTGCTTTGCCCATCATAGACGTTGATGGTCTTGGCGGCAATTTGGTTGAGGTCGTTGCCTTCCATGTCGAAGCATACGATTTCGGGGATGCCGTCATCGTCGAGGTCGCCGACAAGGGGCATGATGCGGCAATAGATGTTGTCGCTTGTCGACCAGTCTTCCCGAATGCCCCATTCGAAACCTTCCCAAGGCAGGTTGCATTCGGTTTCGATGATATTGTCGGGTAAGGAAGGCTCAGGCAGGGGCGTTGTTTGCGATTTGATGTTTCTCACTGCCCTGAAGTAGCATATCTCATCTTTAGGCTTGTTTTCGAATAGGCCCCCGCCGTCGTTATAAGGACTGCCGAAATGCACAACCCAAACTTGACCAGGCTGTGCTTCGGTACTACTGAAATAGGGCTGAGTTAGCATCTTGGTCCCTCCTGCTTGAAGGATTTTGGTTTCGATGGTGCTGTAGGCACTGATCAGTTTCATCAACTGCCCACTGGCAGGAATGTACCATTCGTTGGGAAAATCCACCACGCCCGCGCCATAAGTATTCGGATCGTAGCCCAATTGGTTATGAAACTGCCTGATATTATCAGTGTTGTGGTAACCATCTGTTTCATGAAGTCGCTCATTCAGGTCGCTGATGTTTTGAAGAGTCGGGATGTCACTCGTGTTGCCCCAATTCCGGACGGGCAGGTCGTTCAGGGCCACCATCCAGCCATCGGTACGGTCAGGAGTCACGTAGAAAACGATACCTTTCGAACCGTCTGGGTTGGTGATGAGGTCGCCGATTTTGTAAGTTTGGGCACGCAGCGAACAAGCGGTTGCAAGCAACAAGGAAGCGGCTATGATAAGGTTTCGTTTCATGGTGCAATCTGTATTAGAAGTTAATCACTGCTCTAACGTGAAAATAGTGGTCGTTTTTTTTGCTATGACCTTCGTCGCCGTTGTAGTTGATGTCCCAAGCGTCTTCGGGGCCACCTTCCGTAGAAGCCCACAGCCACCAATCGTCGGATAAGGTAAACGGCTCTCCACCAACAATACCGATAGAGTTGTTGATCTCAGGAATATAGCCGTATAGGTAGCGTATCTGGCCTGCCGCAGGCAAATACCATCCGTCGTCGAAATCTACAGCCCATGCTGCAGGATACCATGCTGCATTGCCTGCTGCTCTGATGATTCTGGTGTTTTCGTAACCATCGAAATCGGTAATCGCTTCACGGAATCGGAAATAGTTGTTTAAGCCAGGAATGTCCTGGCGTTCGGTACTCCAAGGCAAGGAGCCTTGGTATTGGAGGTGCACAGCCCATCCGTGTAGGTTGGTTTCGTCCACATAAAAGACTATGCCTTTGGCAGTTCTGCCCGATGAGGCATAAGCTTCTGGGGCAACGATGCTCCCGTCAGTGCACAGGATGTCGCCGATGTTGACTACTTGACAATGAAGTGATGCTGTCAAGAGAAGAAAAGCAAGTGTAATATGTAGTTTGCGAATCATTTTTCAGTTTTTTACTATCAAGTTAACTTTGCTTTTGGTGTGTAACGAGTACCTTTTATTGCGCAAAGGTATGTTTTTTTTCGTATGGGTTATTGGAAATTACTATTTTTGCAGAAAATAATTGCTATATGAGAGTTTTGATGCTATTGGACCATGTGTTCCCCCCCGATACACGTGTCGAAAACGAGATTAAGTCGTTGGCAAAGGCTGGTCATGAGGTACATATTGCTTGTTTTCGAAAGGAAGGTCAACCGGTGCTCGAACAGACGAAAGACTGTACAATTCATCGTAGACCCGTCTCAAGATTTATATACAAATCGAGCGTAGGTGTTTTGAAGTTCCCGTTTTATTTCAATTATTGGCGCCGTTTTGTCGATGAGCTTTTTGCAAAAACGAAATTCGATGTCGTTCATGTTCATGATTTGCCGCTTGCAAAAGTGGGGTATGAGTCAAAATGCAAGTATGGAACTCGGTTTGTCCTTGATTTGCATGAGAATTGGCCTGTGTTGTTACAACTTTCTACACATACAAATACATTGCTTGGGAAGGTTTTGTCTTCTAATAATCAATGGGTTGAATATGAAAAAGAAATGTGTAAATTGGCTGATAGGATTGTTGTTGTAGTCGACGAGGCTAAACATAGAATCGAAGGCTTGGGAATCAATGCTTCAAAAATCGAGGTGGTTTCTAATACCTTGGACATTGAACAGTTTGACCCGATTGAGAGGAAAGAGTTCAAGACAGATGAATTCAGGATGCTGTATGTAGGAGGAATCAATTTCCATAGAGGCATACAGTATGTGATCCAAGCGATTTCGATTCTTAAGAAAAGAGGCGTGGAAGTTCATTTCGACTTGGTTGGAAATGGTAGCTATCTTCCAAATATAAAGCGCCTTATCGATGATTTGCAAGTGCAAGACAACGTTACGGTTCACGGCTTCAAGCATTATACACAGATTTGCGATATTTACGAGTCAGCCAATGTGGCTTTGATTCCACATGTCAAATCTGGGCATACTGACAATACGATACCACACAAGATTTTCCAGTATTTGTATGCTGGTATTCCGATGATTGTCTCAAATTGCGATCCATTGGTGCGTATAGTGAACGAGACACATGGAGGAATCAGCTATCAATATGACAACCCGGAAGAGCTGGCTGC
>CAMKAR010000061.1 GCA_946410535.1 uncultured Bacteroidales bacterium | reverse complement strand
CCATCTCGACGGCTTGACGCGAACGCTTCAACTGGTTTTGCTGCGTATAGTGGTCGATAATGTATCCAAATTCCTCACTGTCAAAGTAAACCGAGTTGTGGTCTTTCAGCATCGACTCGTACTTTTCAATGGCTTTTTCCATCTCCTCTTCGTGTTCCAAATCAAAATCTTCATCCTCAAACATGGTTCGTTTTGTCAAAAATTTGGTGCAAAAATAATAAAAATGGCGGATATGGAGGCCAAATTTGGTCGGGATGCGGAAATAAATCTGGCAGGCGTGATTTGGATTGGTTTTTTCCGTAGCTTTGCAGTCGTAATTTTGTCAATCCAAACACACGCAATATGACCATCAACGAACTTGAAAGAACCGCCACACAGGTGCGCCGCGACATCATCCGCATGGTGCACGGGTGCCAGTCGGGACATCCGGGCGGCTCGTTAGGCGCAACCGACATTGTAACAGCCCTCTATTTTGACCAAATGGACATCGACCCCGCCAATTTCCGCATGGACGGCAACGGCGAGGACATGTTTTTCCTCTCCAACGGCCACATCAGCCCGATGCTCTATAGCATCATGGCGCGGCGGGGCTATTTCCCCGTGAGCGAATTGGCTACTTTCCGCCGCCTCGGCACACGCCTGCAAGGCCATCCCACCCCAATGGAAGGTCTGCCGGGCATTCGTATCGCCTCAGGCTCTTTAGGACAAGGGCTTTCCGTTGCCTGTGGCGCGGCCCAGGCCAAGAAACTGAACGGCGACAAGCACCTCGTCTTCGTCCTCATGGGCGATGGCGAGCAGGAGGAAGGCCAGATTTGGGAAGGCGCGATGTATGCCCCAGCCAAGGGTGTCGACAACCTGGTGGCCATCATCGACTACAACAAGAAACAGATCGATGGCTCGACCGACGACGTGATGAACCTCGGCGACCTTCGGGCCAAATATGAGGCTTTCGGCTGGAACGTCGTCGAAGTGAGCGGCAATAACATGCAGGCCGTAGTCAACACGCTGAAGTTCGTTCGCGAAAACGCCTTCCAAGGCAAACCACAACTCATTCTGGCCCACACCGTTATGGGCAAGGGTGTCGACTTCATGGAGAACAACCACAAATGGCACGGCTCGGCCCCCAACGACGAGCAAGCCGCCAACGCACTTTCGCAATTGGAGGAAACATTAGGAGATTATTAGGCTAATGGCCTATGGCTTATGGCTTATGGCCGTTTCACGAGGCGGCAAGACTTTTGCTCTCGGTTGAATCTGCCAAAAGCCAATAGCCATCGGCCAGAAGCAAATAACAATTAAACGATAAACAATCAACGATACTATGGACTTTACAATTCAAAACCAAAAAGATACAAGATCGGGATTCGGTGAAGGCTTGCTCGAAGCGGGCCGTCGCAATCCCAAAGTGGTCGCTTTCTGTGCCGACCTCACACCTTCGGTGAAGATGGGCGACTTTGCCAAGGAGTTTCCTGAGCGTTTCTTCCAGACGGGCATCGCTGAGGCCAACATGATCGACATGGCCGCCGGCATGGCCTTGAGCGGCTTCGTGCCGTTCACGGGCACCTTTGCGGCCTTCTCGACGGGACGTGTCTACGACCAAATCCGCCAATGCGTGGCCTATTCCAACAAGAACGTGAAAATCGCTGCTTCGCACGCTGGCGTGACCCTCGGCGAGGATGGCGCCACCCACCAAATCCTTGAGGACATCGGCCTGATGAAGATGCTGCCCAACATGACCGTCATTGTGCCTTGCGACTTCAACCAGACCAAAGCTGCCACCATTGCTGCCGCCGAGTATGAGGGTCCCGTCTATCTCCGTTTCGGTCGACCGAAAGTGCCGAATTTCACCCCTGCCGACGAGAAGTTTGTCATCGGCAAGGCCCAGATGCTGCAAGAAGGCACCGACGTGACCATCTTTGCCTGTGGTCACCTCGTTTGGAAAGCCGTCCAAGCATTGCCAATCCTCAAGGAAATGGGTATCAATGCGGAATTGATTAATATCCACACCATCAAACCGTTGGACGTTGAAGCTGTGCTGAAATCTGTGAAGAAGACCCGCTGCGTGGTCACCGCTGAGGAGCACCAGCGCAACGGCGGCTTGGGCGACAGTATCGCCCAGGTGTTGGCCTTGAACGCGCCTTGCCCGATGGAAATGGTGGCCGTCAACGACGTGTTCGGACAAAGCGGCACGCCCGATGAGCTGCTGACCTTCTTCCACTTGGATACGCCCGACATTGTGGAGGCCGTGAAAAAAGTTGTTTCGCGCAAACAATAAAAACTGTGATTATTATGTTGTTTTACTGGCCATAGTTCCGGCGGATTTGTAATCCGACGGTGGTGAATATGGGTATTTCAAATCCCCCTTTCAAAACGAGCGGATTACAAATCCACTCGAACCAAGAATTTCGAATTATTAATCTTTAATTAATCATGAGAAAACTTTCAATCTTCTCTCTTTCAGCCCTTCTTCTTTTGGGTGTCATCACTTCTTGCCAAACGAAAAAGGAAGAACCTCAAGAACCCGCCAAAGCCTTGAACGTCATTTACTTCATTGGTGACGGAACGGCCTTGCCGCAGGTATATGCAGGCATGTTGGCCACGCGCCAGGAAATGGTGTTTCCCAAGTTTCCATACATCGGTGTCGTCGACACCCATTCTGCCAGCAACGACATTACGGATTCGGCTGCTGGAGGAACAGCGCTTTGCAGCGACCACAAGACCAGCAACGCCATGGTCGGCATGAACCCCGACACCATTCCTGTCAAGACGTTGCTTGAGGTCTTCCACGAGCAAGGCAAGGAGACCGGGCTTGTCGTGACGAGTTATATCACCCATGCCACGCCTGCTTGTTTCTATGCCAAGGTTCCGCATCGCCGTCAGTATGAGGATATTGCCTTGCAGCTGGCCGAGGCCGACAACATTAATTTGGCCATTGGCGGCGGTCGCAAGCATTTCAACCAACGCAAGGACAGCGTTGATTTGATTCAACGCATGGAGAACGAGTTGGGTTGGAAGGTATACGACACCTTGGATAATATCGACGTGACTTGCAAGAAATATGCTGTGTTGGCCAACGATGACCACATGCCTAAGGCCGCCGACCGTGGCGACTTCCTGCCGCGTGCCGTGAAGACCGCCTTGAAGACCCTCGATGGCGCCGAAAACGGTTTCTTCCTGATGGTGGAAGGCTCGCAAATCGACTTCGCCTGCCATGCCAACGACTCGGCTTGGATGGTGGATGAAGTGGTCGACTTCAGCTATGCCATCCAAGTGGCCCTGGACTATGCCGAGGAGCATGGCAACACCTTGGTTGTGGTCACTGCCGACCATGAGACGGGTGGCCTGACCATGCCCGACAAGCAAGGCAAATACACCAATGTGTCGTTCTGCTACTCGACGGGTAGCCACACCTGCCTGCCGGTGATGGTCTATGCCTACGGCCCTGGCGCGGAGCAGTTCACGGGCTGGATGCAAAATACGGCTATCAAAGGCAAGATATTGAATGCCTGTGGATTGGAGAATGTCGGCGACGGCCTGCCCGAAAACGACGGCAAACGCTTCAAAGTCGTGAAAGCCAATTTTGACAGCAAGCCTGAATAATAATATGGGGTCTTCGACAGGCTCAGACACCCTCAACTTCAATGAAAGTTAAGGTCCCTGAGCTTGTCGAAGGGCCGCCAGTAAGTAAAGCATTCCAAACAGATGAAACTTTCCGTCGTCATTGTCAACTATAACGTCGAGTATTTCCTCGAACAGTGCCTCTATTCGGTGCGCCGCGCCATGCAGGGCATTGAGGGCGAGGTGTTTGTGGTCGACAACAACTCCGTCGACGGTTCGCTCAAGATGTTGGCGCAGAAGTTTCCAGAGGTGAAGGTCATCGCCAACAAGGACAACGTCGGCTTTGCCAAGGCCAACAACCAGGCCATCCGCATCTCGACGGGCGAATATGTGTTGCTCCTCAATCCCGACACCGTAGTGGAGGACGACACCTTCTCGAAGTGCATCGCCTTCATGGACAGCCATCCCGACGCGGGTGGCCTCGGCGTGAAGATGGTGGATGGCAAGGGGCGGTTCCTGCCCGAGTCGAAACGCGGACTGCCCACGGCTGCCACGGCGTTCTACAAGATGTTTGGCCTCGCCAAGCTCTTCCCCCACAGCAAGCGTTTTGCGCGTTATTATATGGGGCATCTGTCAAATGATGAGACCAACGAAGTGGAAATCCTCGCCGGTGCCTTCATGCTGATGCGCAAGGAGACCCTCGACAAAGTGGGCCTTCTGGACGAAACTTTCTTCATGTATGGCGAGGACATCGACCTCTCTTATCGCATCACGCAGGGCGGCTACAAGAACTACTATTTCCCTGAGACGCGCATCATCCACTATAAGGGCGAGAGCACCAAGAAAACCAGCGTCAACTATGTCTTCGTGTTCTATCGCGCTATGGAGATCTTCGCCAAGAAGCATTTCGGCAACACTTGGGCCAAGTCGTTCTCATTCCTTATTAATATGGCCATCTACATCAAGGCGTTTTTCGCTTTGGTGAGCCAGTTTTTCCACAAGGCGGCCATTCCGTTCCTCGATGCCGTGTTGGGTTATGGCGGTTTGGCGGCCATTAGTTATTTCTGGGGTTACGGTGCCATTTACGAAGGCACGGGCACTTATCCGCTCGTATTGTTCGCCGTCGTTTTGCCGATTTATATCATAATTTGGTTGCTATCGACTTATTTTACAGGAGGATACGATAAACCTTACAGCATTGCCAAAAGCGTTCTTGGCGTTGCATTCGGCTCGGCTGTGATATTGGTGTCGTATGCCTTGTTGCCCGAAAGCCTGCGTTTTTCGAGGGCCTTGATCCTATTCGGAACATTGTGGTTGGCCTTGGAGATGAGCCTCACGCGGTTTGTGGGCATACTGATGGGCAACGAGAACTTCCAGTCGAAGCGGACGGAGAAGAAGCGTTTCTTAGTCATCGGCAGCCCCGAGGAGACGCGGCGCGTTAACGCTATCTTGGAAAGCACTTCCATCAAGCCCGATTTCATAGGTTTGGTGAGTTCGGAGACGCAGGGCGAGGCTCCCGAAGGCTTCATCGGCAACCTTTCGCAAGTGCCCGACATCATCGAGATCTACAAGATTACCGAAGTGATTTTCTGCTCGAAAGACGTGTCGCATCAGGTCATCATTGACAAGATGGTGGACTGGCATGCCACCAACGTCGACTACAAGATTGCCCCCGAGGACAGCCTTTCCATCATCGGCAGCAACAGCATCAACACGCGCGGCGACCTTTACACTGTCGACATCAAGGCCATCGACACCAAGACTAACCGCCGCAACAAACGTCTTTTCGACTTCGTCATGAGCGTTTTCAGTATCCTGTTTTGGCTTCCTTTGGCCTTGGTGGTGAAGCATCCGGTCAGGTTCTTGAAGAATGCCGTAATGGTGTTGGTGGGCAGGCGTACCTGGGTGGGCTATTGCTCGCCAGCCGACGAGACGCAGAAGTTGCCGAAGATCCGTAAGGGGGTCTACAATCCTGCCTCATATATGGAAAAGGACATCGATGCCGATGCCCTTAACCAGATGAATCTGCTTTATGCCCGCGATTACACCGTTTGGAAAGACGCCGAAATCTTTTTCCGTTCGGTGACGGCGAAGTGATTCTTTTACCTTGCGTGTTTGTATCCTTGTACCTTGTCCCAGTCGCCGCGCGTGAAATCGGGCATTTGGACGGGCATTCCGCCGTTGGCGATTGAGGCTGCGGTCAGCTCGCCGAGGCACGACCATTCGGCGGCGTCGTAAACGTCTTGGTCGAGGGGCAGGCCGTGTTGCAGGCAATAGATGAGGCGGTAGTCCATCACGAAGTCCATGCCGCCGTGACCGCCCACTTCCTTGGCTTTCTCTTCGATTTCGACCGCGATGGGGTGGAGGTAGTCTTTCAAAATCTTGTCGCGCACCTCGGCAGGGACGAAGCCATGAGGATTGAGATGTTGTCCTTCAGCCAAGAAACCTGTAGGCAGCTTGTCTTCAAGCAGGGTGAAGCCTTCGATGGGGTATTTGTTTGCAAAGCCTTCTGTACCCGTCAGTTGGTACAAGCGGTTATACGGACGGTAAGTATAAACGTCATGCTCGATGAGCAGGGTCTTGCCCTTCTCGGTTTGGATCATCGTGGTGGTCATGTCGCCGTTGGCAAAGTCATCGACGCCCATCATCTCCTTGGCGATTTTCTTGCCGTTGTAGGAGGGCGTTGCCATGGCCACGAGGGTCTTCATGCGGTCGCCGCGATGAATGTTGAAGGCTTGGCAGAGCGGTCCGAGGCCGTGGGTGGGATAGACATCGCCAGCGTGGCTTTGGTTGAACTCAAGGCGCCAGTTTTCGTAATACTCGTGCCAATAAGGCTCAAGGTTATGGATGTAAGCGCCCTCGCCGTGGATGAGTTCGCCGAATAGGCCTTGTTGGGCCATGTTGAGTGCGGTCAGCTCGAAGAAGTCGTAGCAGCAGTTTTCGAGCATCATGCAGTGGCGTTGGGTTTGTTCGGCCACATCTACGAGCTGCCAGCATTCCTCGATGGAGGTGGCGGCAGGCACTTCAACGGCCACATGCTTGCCTTGCTGCATGGCGTAGACGGCCATCTCGACGTGGGTCTGCCAGTTGGTACAGATGTAGACGAGGTCGATGTCATCGCGTTGGCAGAGTTCCTTCCAACCTTCGCGACCTGTGTAAGCGGCGGCGCGGGGCAGGCCTTTCCTCTCTAAGATGTTGGTCTGCACGGCTTCCACGCGGTCAGGTTGGATGTCGCACAAAGCGTTGACGGTCACGCCATCGATGTAGGTCATGCGGTCGACAGCATCGGGACCGCGCATACCGAGGCCGATGAAGCCGATGCGGACGTTCTCGATGGGGTCGACGGTGAATTGGAGGACGCTTTTCTGTCCTTCGATGCGTTGCGGCTCGTCGAAGACGATGGTGTTGTCGACGATGCGGTAGTTGCCCTTGCGGACTTCAGTTTCGGCGGCTTGCTTGTCGGTGCATGCCGTGGCCATGCCGAGGAGCAGCAGGCCGAGGATGAGTTTTTGTAGTTTGTTTTTCATCTGTCTGTGTGTTTAGGCCCTACACTGCGCTGCGCTTGGGTAGGGTTAATAAGGTATCGTCCCTTCGGGACGGGGCGAGCCTCGAAGTCTCGTGTCCCGCAGTCCCGTGTCAAAAAAAACATTGCAAAAATATGAATTAGAATGATAAAAACCCCTATCTTCGCAAAAAATTTATCATCATGAATGCTCTTTCCTCCATCGCGGGCCATTTCGTCGACCCGAAAACCATCGAAACCATCCAACCGTTGGGCAACGGACTCATCAATGACACCTATAAAATCATAGTGGGTGGCCAGCCGAAATATGTGCTGCAACGCATCAACAATGCCGTTTTTACGGATGTGGATATGCTGCAAAACAACATTGAAACGGTGACGAATCATATTCGGCAGAAATATGAAAGTCAAGGTATTAGTGATATTAATCGTCGTGTGTTGCATTTCCTAAAGGCCGACACAGGCAAGACCTACGTCGTTGAGGACGGCAAGTATTGGCGTGTGATGGACTTTATCGCCGACAGCTATACCTACGAGGCCGTGACGCCTGAATATGCCTATTACGCAGGCCGTTCGTTTGGCGATTTCGAGTCGCTGCTGACGGACTTGGAAGCACCGATAGGGGAGGTCATTCCCGATTTCCACAATATCGAGTTCCGCCTGAAGCAATTGGAGGACGCTGTGGCTGCCGACCCCGTCGGGCAGATGCGCGAGTTGGAGGTGCAGAAGTTGGTGGCCAGGGTGCGCGAGGCATCGGAGTGGATGTGCCTCGGCGAGGTGCTCTACAGCCAAGGCAAACTGCCGAAACGCATTTGCCATTGCGACACCAAAGTCAACAACATGCTTTTTGACAAGGATGGCAACGTGCTTTGCATCATTGACTTGGACACTGTGATGCCCAGTTTCGTTTTCTCCGATTTTGGCGACTTCCTGCGTTCGGCGGCTAACACGGGTGCCGAGGACGACCCCGACTTGGACAACATCCACTTCAACATGGAGATTTTTGAGGCGTTCACGAAGGGCTATCTGGAAGGCACGAAGTCGTTCCTCACGCCGCTCGAAAAGGAGTTGCTGCCTTACGCCGCCACGCTGTTCCCTTACATGCAGGCCGTGCGTTTCCTGACCGACTACATCAACGGCAACACCTATTATAAAATAAAGTACCCGATGCATAACCTTGTACGCACGCGGGCGCAATGGCGGTTATTTGAGGAAGCGTGTGCCCACACTGATGAGATGAAAAAGTTTATCACTGGCTGATTGAAAGAAGTGCAAACGGTAAACTGCAAATGGTTAACTCCCAACTACGAACTCAATCTGTTTCGCCTGTATTTTCTTGGCAATGATGCGCTTGGCGCGGTCAAGGACGTAAATCAAAGGCGTGGTTTCGATGTCGTAGAGGTCGTACAAAACATCGAAACGAACGTCGTCGGTGTTCATGTCGATGGCCAGCACTGTAATTTCAGGATGAGCTGCACACACAGAGTCCAAATCCATCATTTCCTGCTGGCAGAGGTTGCAGTCGTGGTCGTAGAAAAACAATACAGTGTATTTGTTTTCAATAGCTTGTAAATCAATCGAGTCGCTGATGTGGATTTCGGGAGCAGGCTGGAACAAGGCCAATCGGCGTAAACGCTCGGCTTTTTCTTTGATCAACGGCCGGTTGATGTCATTCAAATCCTTGATTTCCAATTGGGAAAAATATCGGTCGTAGAGGAAGACGAACACTTGGTCCTGGCTCATGTATTCGGGGTGGCGGTATTTTTCGAGCAGGTGCCACAGGATGAAGTCGCGTAGGTCGGGATTGTCGGAGGTTCGTTCAACCAGCCTGTTGATTTCCAAGGTGATGGAATCGGGTAGGGGAGCCACCATCTTGTCGAAATAGAAGTCGATTTGGGCGGACAATACAGGGTTTTCGTCCGTCGGTCCATCGAAGATTTCGATGCCGTCCCAGAAATGGGCATTTTGGGCATTAATCGTGCCGCAAAATAATAAGAAAAGGACTATTATGAAGAGTTTGAGCTTCAAAATTTGTGTTGTTTGCCCGCAAAGTTACGACTTTTTCCCGAAAAACCCTACCTTTGCCCCGAAAACATGACCGCCCGATGAAAAAAATGGATTTTTTTGGAGTTACAGCAGGAAAGCCGCAGGTTGGCGTTTTCCGCTTCAATTTGGTTTGTTTTCTGTGTTTTGCATGTTTTGTTCCCAATAAAAAGATTGTGGCACAGGATGTTGTCCGCATAGCCTTCTGGAACATGGAGAACTTCTTCGACCCGTTTGTTGACAGCACCAAAGCCTACAATGCCTTCACCGAGGACGGTATGCAGCATTGGACAAAGAGCCGTTTCTACCGTAAGCGCAACAACATGTACAAGGCTATTCTTGCCATGTCGGAGAACCGCCCCTTGGGCATCATCGGGATGTGCGAGGTGGAGAACGAATATGTGTTGAGCGCGATTTTCGACCAAACGCCACTGAAGAAACACAACTATCGTTTCGTGCATTACGAAGGCCCCGACAAGCGCGGCATCGACCCAGCCATTGTGTATTCGCTTGACCATTTCCGATTGGTGGAAAGCGCCGCGTTTCCGTATTACAATCCTGAGGACACGGCGTATCATTC
>CAMKAR010000060.1 GCA_946410535.1 uncultured Bacteroidales bacterium | reverse complement strand
GATGGAACTCTTCCGCAGCACCTACGAAGGCACCGACATGGACATGACCCGCAACGTGAAGATGGTCGCCAAGAAGCGCACCGACGATGGCGTGGTTGAAGACACTATCATCAGCCCCATCGCCAATCCGTGGCTCACTTCCGCCACGATGAACACCTTGAACTATCTCGCCCCCGGAACGGTCAACTTCCAGCGCACCGTGGCCGTGGCTTGGAGCAGCTACCACCACATCATCCAATGCCGTAGCTGGGTGCCCGACGAAATCGGAGCCATCTGCTGGATGAGCTGCGACAACCCGGGACAAAGCCCGCGCATCCCGATTTTCTCAGGCTCCACCACCCTGCCTGAAGGCTTCGACAAATGCGGCCAACTGCGCTATCGCGACGAGGCTTGGATTTGGCACTACCGCAAGGCCAACAAATTAGCCACCGTGCAATGGGGCCGCACCAAAAAGACCTTGATGGACAATGCCAACCGCTTCGAACAGAAAGCTTTCGATGAAATTCCCGCCATCGAAAACAAAGCCCAAGCCTTAATTAAGGAAGGCAAAAACGAAGAAGCCACTAAAGTGCTCAACCAATACACATCCGACTTTGCCGCCTCGACGCGACAGGCCTGGAAAGAGATGGAAAACAAGTTCTGGTATTGGTTCAGCATGGGGTTCTAAACCCTTGCATACACAATAAAAAAAGGAGAGCCGAGGCTCTCCTTTTTTATTGGTGTTGTTCCACAGTCACCGTGACATCCTGCCCCGACTCTCCTATCACTTTGATAAGACCTGTCCGCGGATGCATACTCATCGAAGGATCGACCGTTACGGTGACGGTCTTGTTGCCAAAGCCGCTCATCGGTTCGCAATGGAGCCACGATGCCCCAACGTTCAACGACCACGACTGGTTCGATGAAATCGTGATGGTGTAGTCGCCACCTTCGGCACGCGCCTCAAACTCAGTGGGGTTCACCTCCAATTCATAGACCTTGCCTTCTTGGACAACCACAACAGTGGCAAGCACCACCCCAAAATGCTTGGCGGAGAGATAGCCTATGCGCCCCTCGGTGGAAGCGTTGGCGCTAATGGCCATGTCGATGGTGGCATCGCCTTGTCCCGAACCTGTCAAGAGCGTAATCCAGTTGCTGGCCTCAAGTTCCCAAGCTGTGTTGGCTGTCAACGCAAGATGTTGCATTCCACCAGAGGCCGGTATAAACAAAGTGTCGACATCGAAGCTCACCTCAACGGGTTGGTCGCCAGCCACCTGACTCACCGAAAAGTCGTGGCTCAAGTTGCCCGACTTGATGACAAAACCGGCTGTTCGAGGCTCGGCGATGGGATTGGCCGTAGCTGTCAGGACGACGGTGGCATTGCCCGTTCCCGATGTCTGCGAGAGCGTGAGCCACTCGCAACTCATGTCAATTTGCCAATCGGTATCGCAACCAATGGTGATTTCGCCTTGCCCGCCTTCCTTTGGGAAATGGAACGCCAAAGGCGTGACATCAAGGAAATGGGGGTCGACAGAGGCTTCCTGCTTGACGACGAGCATGGTTTGGAATCCGCTTGCCGAAGTGAACATGACGGTCGTCTGGCGGTCTTCGTAAGCAGGATTCTCGCCCACGGTCACACTGACCTGCGCATCACCTTGCCCTTCGGTCAGGCTGAGGCTCACCCAATCGGCGGCGGCTTCAGCCGTCCAAGTGTCTTCAGTCGAAACATTGACGGTCTTGGTTTCGCCCGTATTGACAAATTCAAGCGACGTGGGGTCAAGTTCAATGGCCAGGATTACAGCAATCGACTGCACAACATGAACCTTGTCGGAGGCTTGTTGGCTGCCAAAAACGACATCCACTTCCCGATTCACCGAATATTCGCCTTGGATAGGATTAATCGTCAGGGTCAATGTGGCATCACCGTTGCCCGAAGTCAATGAGCTGGTGATCCAATTGGGCACTGTGACAGCCCAATCCACATTCGATGTCACAGAAATGGCAAACTCGCCACCTTCGGCATCGCATTGGATGTTCTTGGGCGTGACGTTGAGATAATATTCCGGCATGTTCTGGGTGATGGTCAACGAGGCCGTGTTGTCCTTGGTATTGGCAACGATTTCGGTCGTGCGGCTATCACCAGTTGTGTTGGCATCGGCGATAAGGGTCAGTGTGGCATCGCCAGTGCCCGATGTGGGCGAAACGACAAGCCAATCGGCAACGGGGTAGATGGTCCACTCGCCATTCGACTTCAAGGCAACCTCGACCGTGTCGCCCAAAGCGGCAACCTCTTGCGTGGCGGTGCCAAACGACACTTCGACGGGTTTGCGGCAGCCCACAATGGCTAAAGCCACCGCTGCCATCAGCATAAAGGATTTCAGTTTTCTCATAAGGCTATGAATTAATGTTGTTTTATGACTATAACGATTTTTGTGGTGTCTTAGTATGTTTCTGTAAAAAAGGTGCGCCGCTATCAAAAACGACGCACCCCTACCATGAAAACAATTATCTACTATCTTGCGATTAGAAAATTTCAGTTCTGTTGTCCTTGATCTTGGCTTGGTTTCTCAAGGCGTTGTAGACGCCGCCACCCAAGACCCTATTGGTGAATTGGCTGGTTTTTTCCCTGATGACGTCGCTATAGTCGCTGACGGCGGCAGGTTGCGTGAATTTCACGTTCTTGATGATGAAAGCGCTGCTGTTGCCTGCAATGGGGCCAACTTCCTCGCCTTCCTTCATGCCAAGGAGCGTACCCACGATGTCGGCCTCGACACCGAAGTTGCCCAACACACGCGAATCGAGGGTGATATCGGAAACCGTCGTCGACTCGGCACCAAGCTCGTTGACCATCCTGTTGACATCCGTGCCACAAGCCTTCATCTTCTCGACGGCGATTTGACCCTTCTTCTTGTTGAGGATCTGGTACTTGGATTGCTCAACCACGGCTTCCAAAGGAGCGTAGCCTTCGTGAACCACACCCGTCAAAGCGGCCACGACAAGCATATTGTCGAGTTCGAAAATCTTCTCCGAAACATCGCCTTTCTTGGTCTTCTCGTCGAAAGCCCAGCGAACGATTTCACGCGGGTTGTCGATACCAGCAATCTGGTAGGTCGACTTGTTCATACGGGGCATCGTGCGCTTGGTCAAGCCTTGGTCTTCGATGGCTTTGTTGAATTGGTCGTAGGTCCTGTTTTCGGTGACGAACTTGTTAGCGTCGGCGTAAATCTTCTGATAGGTCTTGGTGCTGGCCGTGATTTCGTGCGTCAGATAGGCCAAGCGGACTTTCGGTTGAGGTTCGGTCTTGCCCGTGACCTTGACGATATGATAGCCAAACATGGTCTCCACCACGCCCAACGAGCCAACGGCGTTGTTGACGACATATTCGTTGAAGGGAGTCACCATTGTGCCATCGGTGAACCAGTCGAGGTCGCCGCCCTTGTCCTTGGTGGCGTCGGTGTTGTATTCGGCGGCCAGTTGGGCAAACAGCTCGTCGTTGTTCTTGGCGGCTTGCAGTTGGGCCAGCAGCTCGTTGGCTTTGGCTTCGGCCTGTTCCTTGGTGGTGATGGTGTCCTGGCTACCGTAAGCGCCCTTGTAACCAATCAGGATATGGCTGGCTTTCAGCGAGTCGGGGCGGTTCATCTGGTCGATGATGCGAACCAAGTTGAAGGCATCGCCGTTTTCGTAGGGGCCAAACACATAACCAATGCCGTTGCCATTGTCGAAAATCGGAGCCTCGATTTGTTCAGGAACGTCTTTCCTGCCCATCCAAGTGCTGTCGTAGCGCTTGTCGGAGTTGGCGTTGACGAAGTTGATCGGGTTGTCGGTGTCGGCAAAGTCGCGTCTCATGTCCTGCACGTGCTTCAAGGCATCCTGACGGTCTTCCAGCGAAGGCTTAATCTCGAACACCACATACTCGATGTCGCGGCGCTCGTCGGTTTCGTAGCGGCTCTTGTTTTCCTCATAGAAAGCCCTGTTGTCGGCATCGGTCACGACCACCGTCGAATCGGGGATGGAGGCATAACGCAAGGCGATGACATCAGCAGAAGCCTTCATGTTCTTGTTCTCGTAATATTTCTGTGCCAAAGGCTGGGGCAGAAAGAAAGATGCCTTCACGAGGTTGTCGAACTTGGTCTCCAAACGGTTCTGCTTCAAGGCCTTCTCGAAGTCTAACCAACGGTTGTAGTAGTCAGCCGGAAGGTCATTGAGACTTTGGAGATATTGTGTCACACGCTCGCGATCGAAGCCGTTGGCGTCACTAAAGCTCTGCACCACCCAATCGTGGGGATTGTTGCCCGTCATCTGATCCAGGAGTTCCTCAGAGGTGATGCCGATGCCCGAAGCCTCATACTCCTTGCCCATGATGTTGTTCTTGATCATCTCTTCCAAAGTGCTGTTGTAGATGCTATAGGTCTCAGCGGAAGAGAGATTGTTGTTGTTGGTCGAAGACCTTCTGCTCTCAAGATTCTTTTCCTTGGCGGTCTCATAGTCTCTCACGGAAATCTTCTCGCCATCGACGACGGCTACCGTAGGACCCGTGTTTCTGCCCTGACTTTGGAAAAGGTCTTGCAAGACAAACGCTAACAGTGCGATACCGATGATTGCAATCAACAATCCGGAACGTCTTCTGATTTTTTCAATTGCTGCCATAATTCTATTCTCTATTTACTTATTAAACTTCATTTTTTGAGCGTGCAAATTTAGTAAAGATTTCAACTCGCAGGGAATTTTGTTTGATTTTTATTTTTCAACAAACGCAATTCCAGGTATTTGTTTTCATAACCATCTAAAAACCAGTCATTTGTTTTTGATTTGAAGTTCCACTTCGTCCAATTTCATGTTGGAGGCCTTGAGGATCTTGATGCGATAATTGCCGATTTCAACCACCTGGCCTTGTTCGGGGATGCTCTCGCAATAGTGCAAAACCAAGCCGGCCAAGGTCTCATAGTCGTCGGAAACGGGCAGGTTGAGCTTGTAAGTCTCGTTGAGATAGTCGATTTCGAGGCGTGCCGAGAGGATGAAGGTGTTGTTGCCCACCACTTTTTCCACTTCTTCCTCGACATCGTACTCGTCGTCGATTTCGCCAAAAATCTCCTCCACCACGTCTTCCATGGTGACGATGCCGGCAGTGCCGCCAAACTCGTCGACAACGGCAGCCACGCCTTGCCGCTTGGCGATGAAATGCTTCAGCAGGCGGTCGGCTGTGTAGGTCTCAGGAAAGAAGTCGATTTTACGGATCAGGTCGGCAACGGTGGCCTCGCGGTGGTCGGCCACGGCACGCACCACGTCGTTGAGGTGCACATAGCCCACGATGTCGTCGATGCTCTCGCCAATCACGATGAGCTTCGAGTGTTTGGTCTCCTCGAAGCGGGCCTTCACTGCCTCGATGCTGTCGGTCAACTTCACGGCCTCAATCTCGTTGCGCGGCCCCATGCACTCGCGCAGCTTCACCGAGTGGAACTCCATCACGTTCTGGAAAAGCTGTATCTCCTGCTGCATGTCTTCGTCGGCTTCCTCCGGGTCGGCATATTCGGCGATGTAGTCGTTCAAGTCGACGGTGCTGAAGGTGTATTCCTCCTTGTCGACCTTGAGGCGCAGCACATAGCGGATGATGAGTTCAGAGATGCAAGTGTAAATGAGGATCAGCGGATAGAGAAGGCAATAGCAGACGAAGGTGGGCACGGCAAAAAACGAAAGGATGGCATTGGGATTGATGCGAAACAGCACCTTGGGCAGGAACTCGCCCACCAAGAGCACAAGCAGCGTTGAAAGGATGGTCTTCAGCAACAGCACCGTGAAATCGTTGCTAATCGAGAGGTAGCCTAACCAACGCACAACGGGCGCGTCGAGGATCGCCGACATGCTCATGCCGTAGATGATGAGCGCGATGTTGTTGCCCAAGAGCAACGAAGTGATGAAGCGCGACTGGTCCTTGAAGAACAGGCTGATGACCTTGGCCGAAAAGGTGTTTTTGGTCAGCTCCACCTCAAGCTGGAGACGGTTAATGCTGTTGAAGGCGATCTCAAGCCCCGAACAGAGGGCCGAGAAAAACAACGTTATCGCTACTACAATCCAACTATCCATGACTCATTCCTCCTCGTCGACGTCGAGCAGCGCACTGCCCGAATACATGGTATATTCCGAAAAATCCTCCTTGGCCACCAAGCTGTCGGCCTCGATTTGCTTGTCGGGTGTTACAATCTTGACATGCGATCGGGTGTAGATCATCTTTTGGTCTTGATACCAATAGAACTTGTCGGAATACATGGTTTCGTTGCTGCCGAAGTTCTTCACGACCACATTGCCCATGGCCTCGATTAGGCGTTGTTTGCCGTAGTTCTTGCCATAGTCGGCGTGGAGTTCGGTGGTTTTCTGCCCTTTGTCAAACATGAAGACATCGAACCCAAGCGGAAACTCCATGATGTCGTCGTCAGTCTCCATGCGCACCAAACGCGGCGTGTGCAGCTCAAGGTTGACGATGCCCGAGTCGCTGCGATAGAACACCACGCTGTCGGCGATGATGCCCGAAAGCGTGTCGTCCGAACCCATAGCCTGGATGACGGCATCGGGGTTTGAACACGAAAACAACATCACAGCCACAGAGGCTGTGATGTTGAGTAGGATTCCTATTTTCAGGATGCGTTTCAATTACTTTCTGGCTCTGATGGTGGTGGTTTCACCGATCCAGCCACCTACGTTGTAGCTTTGGCCTTCGTTGTAGTCGTTGAAGAAGATGACCTCCATGGCCGGGAAGGCGGCGCTGTAGGCGCGGATCAGGCTGTTGGCGCGTTCGGCGCAAGAGGGGTCGATGGCCTTGGCCTTGTTGCACTTGTCGACGGCGGCCCAGAACACGGCCTTGCTGTCGATGTCGCCGCTGAACTGCTTCGAGCTTTCGGCATAGAGCATGGCGATGAGCAGGTAAGGCTCGCCGTTGGTCGGGTCAACCTGGGCGGCTCTTCTGAAGATGTCGCGTGCGCGGCCAAGGCTACCCGTGTTCTGGTAGCACATGCCCAAGTTGCGGTAGGCACGGTATTTACGGTCGTTGTTGTCGGTCTTCGTGGCTTGCTCGAAGAAGGTGGCAGCTTCGCTATACTTCTTGTCCTTGAAGAACTTGATGCCCAAGCTGTAGGAAGCCTCGGGGCTGGGTTCCAGCTCGTTGAGTCTGACGGCGGCATCGAGGAAGAGCTTGCTGTCGGTGCAGTCCTTCTTATCCAAGATGGTGGTGATGCGCTTGAGCAGCGTCACGTCGTCGGGCGTTTCGGCCATCTTGGCGCTGAACACCTTGATCAGGTCGTCGCACGAGGCGAAGGGCGAGAACAGGTTGTCGAGGTTGTTCTTCACGCCTTTGTTGATGTTGATGTTCTTCTCGTTCTTCTCCATCTGCTTGTCGAATCCGGCAACGGCTTCGGTGTCGCCAGCGGCCTCGGCTTCAGCCTTGGCGGTTTCGAGTTGCGTCTCGGTCTCGGCCAAGGCACCGATGTTGTTGTCGAGCACCTCGGAGAGTTCCTGGTAGACGTTGATGATCGTCATCTTCTCGGCCTTGTCGTTGTTCACCATGTCGATGGTGGCCTTGAAGTAGGCGTCGATGTAGGCGCCTTGCAGCTGCGAGGCATCGAGGGCAACGGCGTCTTTCAGCACGTTGTAGGCCTCTTCGTAGCGGTTCTTGTTGTAGGTGTAGATGAGCAAGCCCTTACGGCCCATGATGTTGGCCACTTGCGAGTTGCCCGTCTTGGCATCGATGCCGAAATACTTGGCGCGGTTGTCCATCATCATGCAGATGGTGTCGATGTAGGCATCCTTTTGCGCCGGATTAGTGCGGATGAAGTAGTCCATGATCTTCTCACCTCTCGTGTAGATGAGCTGGCTCGAGCGGGGGCAGTTGAGGAACACCTCTCTCCAAGCCTTCACCATTTCCATGCTGATGGCTTCGGGAGCGAACTTAGAGGCTTCCCACTGCTTGTAGGCCTCGCCGTAGATCGACAGGTTGGTCACGCAGGCAACGCTGTCGTTGCCATACTTCGACTCCGATGCCACTTGGGCGGTTGCACTCATTGCCATTCCAATCATAACGGCAATCATCAAAAATCTTTTCGTTTTCATCTCTTCTCTTATTTTAGTTGTTTGACTTGTTATTCGCTTATCCAAATATCATTCCAAAATTTTCGTTTGGCGCCGTCTTATTTGTATTTGCGCTTCTGGAACCAATGCTCGAACACCGAAATGCCGACGCTCAGCTTGGCGTAGCGCTCCTGTATCAAGCCGCCTTCGCGGGTGCCGTATTGGCCGGCTTCGAAGGCCAAGTTGACCTTCGACTGGGTGCGTGGCAACGGCAGCGACATGCCCGCCGTGATGCCCACCTTATTAATATTATGGTTGATGTCATCTTTGCCCTTAAGGTTAATGAAGCCATGTTCATAGAAGCCTCCGAAGCGGTAGGTGACGCGCGAGAAATAGCCCGAAATGGTAGTGTGGCGCGGCGTGAACTCGAAGCCAACAGAGGCTTGCCACGAGTCGCGCAAGCCTTCGATGTTGCCTTGACGAGCAAATTTCGACCATTGCGTCCAGTTGAAATCGGCACCCAAGGCCCATTCGTCACCCTTTTGCAGCGACAGACCCACGCCAAAGCCATGCGGCATGGTGATCTTCGTCGCGCTCTTTTCGCTGGCGATGGTGTCGATGATGTATTCGACGTCGGTCGACATGTCTTCCTCAAACGAGCGGATGAGCAGGGTTTGGTCGGCATTCACGTTGATTTTCTGGGTATAGGTGAGGCCCACGCCAAGCTCCATGTCGTTGCCCACCTGCGTGTTGAAGAGTGCGCCATAGTCGAACATGAAGGAATGCACCATCAAGTCGAGGCTGGTGCGCGTGCCGAGCATGTAGGTCGAGTCGGGGAAGTAGAGCGACGTTTCCGACTTGCTGTTGCCAAACAAATAGTAGGCGTTGGCACCCAAGGCGAAATGCTTCCCGAGCTTGAAGGCCGTGCCCACGAAGGCTTGGTTGATGCCACCATTGCCCTTGAAACGGGTGGTGGTGGTGCCCACATCGGTAACAGTCTGGTTGACGAGCACGGTGTAGCCCGCCGTGGTGAGGGGTTGCACACCGAGGGCCATCTTCCACCAGGGGGTCAGGCCGAAGGCCATCGAGATGTGGTCGAACGAGGCGTTGCTGCCCTGCTCGGATCGGCTCGATGTGCTGAAGGTCGAGGCCTTGAAGTAGAAACCGGCGTCGAAGAGGAAAGCCAACGAGTCGATCTTGGCATACGAGGCGGGGTTTTCGGCATTGATGATGCCTTTGTCATACAAGGCGTTGGCCACGCTGCCCATGCCCTTCAGCCTTGTGTTCATCGACCGTTCGTTGATTTGCCCCGGCCCAAACAAGGAATAGGGCGAATCCACATCGGCCTGGGCAAAGGCACCAACTCCCAGCACGACCAAAAGCGTAGCAACCACAATGGGTTTCAGAATAATAGAGATTCTCATATTTAGCAATCTTGTGCACACTCCTCCCCCCTCCCCGTAGGGAAACAAGGGGGTTTGAGCGTGCAAATATCCGATTTTTTAACTCGTTGAGCAAGTTTTTATTGCCTTAAATAAAAGGGTAAAAAATTATCTCACTGATTTTCAACACAAAACATTTACAAAAATAAAAAAATATCAGTTTTTGAAGATTTTTTCTTGCCAATTCAGAAAAATGTCGTACTTTTGCAGGCGCAAACAACGGAGGTACCGTAGCTCAGATGGTAGAGCAGAGGACTGAAAATCCTCGTGTCACTGGTTCGATTCCGGTTCTGG
>CAMKAR010000059.1 GCA_946410535.1 uncultured Bacteroidales bacterium | reverse complement strand
CAGGCAGAACCAAAATCTGCAGTGCTGCCATTACACCACTCGACATCATTCGTTCCCGAATGCGGCTGCAAAAGTACAACAAATTTCGTTACGCGCAAGCATTTTTTTCGTTTTTTTTCAAAAAAAAGTGTTTTTCCATACAAAGAGTTGCTTTTTGCCGTTTTTCAGCCAAGGATAATCCGAAAAACCGTATCTTTGCGGTTTAAATCTCTAAACAAGAACAACGACTAAAAACACAACACTATGAAAAAGAGCAATTTGATTCTGGCCTTTTTGCTTTTCATCCTTTGCGTACCATCCACTTACGCACAAGGCGAAAAGACCTTGAAACGCAAGGTGGCCATTGGCCGTTTCACCAACGAAACCCAATACGGGAAAGGCATCTTCTACGACAGGGAGAATGACCCGATGCGCAAGCAGGCGATGGACATCCTGTCGTCCAAGCTGGCCGCCAGCGGCAAGTTCATCCTTCTTGAACGCGACGACTTGGACGTGATTGTGGAGGAAGCGGGTAGCGACATGAAGAAAATCGGCGCTGACTACATCATCCTCGGCTCCATCACCCAGTTTGGTCGCAAGACCGAAGGCGACGAACGCATCTTCAGCTCCACCAAGACCCAAACCGTGGAAGCTGCGGTGAACGTGCGCCTCGTCGACGTGGCCTCGGGCCTCATCATCTATTCCGACGAAGCCAAAGGCCAGGCCGAAACCTCGTCGAAGACCACCTTGGGCATTGGCGGCACGGCTGGATTTGACGCCACGCTGAGCGACAAGGCCATCTCGGCAGCCCTCACCCAACTCGTCGAGAACATCATCAACAAGTGCATGGACAAACCGTGGCGCGGCTATGTGCTGACCATCGAGGACGGCGACTACGTCATTTCGGGAGGCGCTTCGCAAGGCATCACCCCTGGCTCCAAATTCGGCTTATATAAGAAAGGTAGGACCGTCAACAACCCACAAACCGGCACCAACGTGGAGCTGCCTGGCAAAATGATGGGGCATGTGACCGTGACTGCCAACTATGGCGACACCCCCGAAACCGAATTCTCCTTCGCCACCTACGAAGGCGAGACAATCGACGCAGAACATCTTGAAAACTATTATCTAATGGAGGAATAAACGATGAAAAAAATCATCATTGCAAGCATTTGCCTATTTGTGGCCACGCTCTTCAACTCATGCGGCGTTGGCAACTATACCGTCACTTCGGGCATCGAGGACAAGGCCGCCATCTGCTTTACGGACTCAAGCGCCTATGACATCAGCGTCAGCATCGACGACCAACAATACGAAACAACGACCGTCAAAGACATCGCCCACAAGACCCGACGCGAGATAAAGAACACGGCCAAACACGCCATCAAGACGACGCCTGGCAGGCACCAAGTGGTGGTGAAACGCAACGGCCAGACCGTTTACTCAAAGGAAGTGGTGCTCTCGACCGGCGACACCAAAATCATCGAACTATGAAGAAGCTGCTCATCGTCATGAGCTTGGGCCTGTTGCTGAGTTCGTGCACCACAAAAACCTATCTCTACAACTGGGGCTCCTATCGCAACAACAAAGAAGCATCCGACTACGAAGTGGTGATGTATGACTACTATCACACGCAAAGTCCCGAAAGTGTTTGCGCCTTGCTGTGCCAATACGAGTACATGGTGAAGCATCCCGGCGGCACGCGAGGCGTGATTCCCCCCGGCATCTGCGCCGAGTATGGCTACCTTCTGCTCCAACCCGAAACCGCCGCAAACTTCCTCAGCCATGCGACCAAGAAGCAAAAGGAAACCTATGGCCAGATGGGCGACTACGGAGCCATGTTCCGCGAAAAAGGAATGGAAATGCTGCAAAAGGAGATGGAACTTTACCCCGAATCGAGCGTTTTCATTGGTCCACTTATCAAGAAATTCAGCCATCAGTAAACCATGAGAAAGACCCTATTCATCCTTTTGGCGGCCTGTTCCGTCATGTTTGCCTCCTGCACCACAAAAAAGTACACGCGAGGCCAACTCTACCCCAAAATGTACGAGGAAAAGCCAGTGACACTGCTGGTGATGCCTCCTATCAACAACTCCAACAACGTGGAAGCCAAGGACTTGCTCTACACCTCTATCAGCCAGCCATTGGCCGAGGCCGGATATTACGTCATCTCGCCCCACTTGGCCATGGAGATTTTCAAGTCAGAAAGTGCCTACGACGCCGAGAACTTCATCGACCAAAACGTGGGAACCTTCGGCAAGGTGTTTGGCGCCGATGCAGTCGTGTTTTCGGTAATTGACGAATGGAAGAAAAAAGGGTTCGGCATCGAGACCAAGATTTCGTACATCGTAAAGTCGACCCGCACCAATGAGGTGATTTTCGACCGCACTTGCGACCTCTACCTCGACCTGAGCGACAACAACTATTACGGAGGTGGTTTGGTCGGTGCCTTGGCCAACATCGCAGTTTCGGCTATCAACACTGCCGTCACCGACCACATTGTGGCCGCCCGACGCTGCAACGAGTTCATCTTTGAGGACATCCCTCAAGGCAAATACAAGCCAGAACATTTGCAAGACCAAGAAACTCCCGCTGGAGACCAAAACGTAAAGACAACAGTCAAACAATAAATCATTATGACATTCAAAAGGTTAAACAACATTACAGGATGGTTGGCAGGACTGATTGCCACCGTCGTGTATTTCCTCACGCTTGAGCCTACCGTGAGCTGGTGGGACTGCGGCGAGTACATTTCAACGGCTTACAAACTGCAAGTGGGCCACCCGCCCGGGGCACCTCTGTTCCAGATGATCGGGCGATTCTTCTCGCTCTTTGCAGGTGGCGACGTCACCAAGGTGGCCATGATGGTCAACGTGATGTCGGCCATTTGCAGCGGCCTCACCATCGTCTTCCTTTTCTGGACCATCACCCTGATGGCGCGAAAAGTTTGGATGAAAGAAGGCGAAGACGCGCCGTGGATTAATAAAATAGGTGTGCTGTTGGCCGGCTTCGTCGGCGCGGTGGCCTACACCTTCACCGAGTCATTCTGGTTCAACGCCGTGGAGGGCGAAGTCTACGCTATGTCGTCGTTCTTCACCGCCGTCACCTTCTGGGCCATCCTGAAATGGGAGCAGGTGGCCGACGACCCGAAAAGCACCCGTTGGATTATTTTTATCGCCTTCCTGATAGGCTTGTCCATCGGTGTGCACCTGCTTAACTTGCTGTGTATCCCCGCTTTCGTGTATGTGGTCTACTTCAAGAAATGGAAAAAGACCTCGTTCTGGGGCTTTGTGGTGGCTGGCGTGGTTTCGGTGGTCTTGCTGTGGTTCCTCAACATGTTCCTCGTGCCGCAGGTCATCAACCTGGCGGGCAAGATGGAGCTGTTCTTCGTGAACTCGCTTGGCGCACCGTTCAACCTCGGCACCATCATCTATTTCGCCCTCATCATTGGCCTCATCGTTTGGGGACTGTGGTTCACCGCCAAGCGCGGCAAGGTGATTTGGAACACCGCCATTCTCTCTCTCATGTTCATCCTGATTGGTTACTCGTCGTTCTTCATGTTGGTCATCCGTGCCAACACCAACACGCCCATCAACGAGAACGAGCCTAAGGAAGCCCTTTCGCTGTTGGCTTACATCAACCGCGACCAATATGGCAGTTGGCCGTTGCTTTATGGGCCTTACTACAACGCCCCGATTTCCGACTGGGTCGACAATGCCCCGACATACGTCAAGGACAAAGAAGCCGGTCGTTACGTCATCACCGACGACGGAAAACGCAGCAAGCCCGAGTATGCCGACGAGATGAAAACCCTCTTCCCGCGCATGTGGAGTATGCAACCAGGTGGCTCACACAAAAAGACATACGAGAACTATCGCAAGGGCCCGAACGGCAACATCGAGGGCGAAAACGTGCGCGTCAGGAACTACTTGGGCGAAACGGTCAACGTCAGCAAGCCCACCTTCGGGCAAAATCTCAAATTCTTCATCAGCTACCAATGCAACTGGATGTATTGGCGCTATTTCATGTGGAACTTTGTGGGCCGTCAGAACGACATTGAGAGCCAAGGCGAGCTGAACCACGGCAACTGGCTGAGCGGCATCAGCTTCATCGACAATGCCCGACTCGGCGACCAGGACAACATCCCTGCCTGCTTGCAGAACCCAGGACGTACGACATACTACTTCCTGCCCCTCATCCTCGGCTTGATTGGCTTGTTCTGGCTGCTCAAGAAAGACTGGAAGCAGAGCTGGATCATCTTCCTGCTCTTCTTCATGACTGGTTTGGCCATCGTCATCTACCTGAACCAAACCCCGCAACAGCCCCGTGAACGCGACTACAGCTATGCCGGCTCGTTCTATGCCTTCGCCATCTGGATCGGTTTCGGCGTGATTGCCCTCATCGACTGGATGAACAAGCTTCTGAAGAAGGAAAGCATGGTTACCGTGGCCGCCGTAGGTCTGGTTTGTTTCTTGGCCGTGCCTTGCGTCCTTGCTGCCAACGGCTGGGAGGAGCACAACCGCTCGGGCAAGACTTCGGCTCGCGACTGGGCGCGAAACTACTTAGCGCAGCTGCCGCCCAACTCGGTCATTTTCACCCGTGGCGACAACGACACCTTCCCCTTGTGGTATGTGCAAGAGGTGGAAGGCTTCCGCACCGACGTGCGTGTGTGCAACTATATGCTGTCGGGCGGCTATTGGTACGTCCACCAGATGGGCCGCAAGGTGTATGAATCCGACCCGTTGCCGCTCACGCTGACCGCAAAGGAATATGACAACGGAGTCAACGAATCCGTTCTGATTGAAGAAGAAGACTACTTCAACGGCAAGCGTGTGGAGCTGAAGCAAATCATCGACTTCATCCACAACCCGAAGGCCGTGAAACGCTATCCAGGCGGCTCCTACAACTACATCCCCTGCCGCAGCGTGAAGCTCACCGTCGACAAGGAAGCCTGCCTGCGCAACGGCATCGTGCCACCCGAGCTGGCCGATCGCATCGTCGACGAAATCGATTGGGACATCAAGGACAGCCGTGCCATCTTCAAGAACGCCCTTATGCTCCTCGACTTCATGGCTACCAACAATTGGGAACGTCCGGTGTATTTCACCTCGTTCAGCGACATGTCGAAGACCTTGGGCATCGACAAGTACCTCCACATGGAAGGTCTGGCTTACAGGTTCATCCCCGTCGAGGCTGAGGATTACCTCAAACGCTATGGCGGCGTGTATCGCGAAGGCAGCTACGATTTGTTGGTGACCAAGGCCAACGAAGGCATCGTCAACTGGGGCAATCTGAACCAGGAAGATGTGGTGCCCGACCGCGAAAGTGTGCGCAATGTGAGCTATGCCCAATTGGCCTATTCGCGTTTGGCGCAGGCTTTGGTCAACCACGGCGAGTTCGACTCGGCTGTCGTCGTCATGGACAAATACCAAGAGTTCTTCCCGAACGAGAAGTTCCCTGTCGAGATTCACACCTACCAGTTCCCCGAGATGTACTACATCTGCGGTGCAACCGAGAAAGGCGATGCCTATCTGATGAACCTCGTCAACAACTACTGCGACAAGGTGAAGTACTACGGCGGCATGAAGCCCAAGTTCAGAAAATATTACGAAGAAGATGTCGACGAAGGCATGAGCCTGCTGAAACACTTCGGCGACGTGGCCAAGAAATATGGCCGCGACGACATCGCTCAACTGACTACCGACCGCATGACAGAGTTCATGATGGCGTATTACAACTAAAATAAGGGCTTAACCCTTGAAAACGAAACCAGCGTCTGGACGAATCCGGACGCTGATTTTGTTTTGCCTTTGGCTTTCACCTACGCTTGTTTCCTCGCTCGTTCCAGCGGATTTGCAATCCTCCGGCATCGCGTTGGGGATTTGCATCCCTTTATTCTGTTTTATTCCGCTTCACAAAGCTCCAAACAATCATTCCAATGCCGATAACGACGAAAGGAACGCTGAGCCATTGACCCATGTCGAAGGTCATGCTTTTCTCAAATTCCACTTGCACGTTCTTCAGGAACTCGATGCAGATGCGCGAGCCGAAGATGATGACGAGGAAGGTGCCGAACATCAGGCCGGGCTGCTTGTGGCCGAGGTCGCGCTTGTAGTACATCCACAAGAGGATGCCCATCGCCACAAGGCAGAAAAAGGCTTCGTAAAGTCCGGTCGGGTGGCAAGGCAGCCACTCGCTTGGCGGGCAAGGCGCTTCCCACGAGTTGCAAGCCGTGTAGTTGTCGAAAGTGCCGCAAAACTGCTCTGCCCCACGCATGAAGACGAAGCCCCACGGCAGCGAAGTAGGCGTACCGTAAATCTCATGGTTGAACACATTGCCCAAACGAATCAACGCGCCAACGAGGCACACGGCGACCACGATACGGTCGAGAATCCAAATGTAATTGATGCGCTGGAGGTCGGTCTTCTGCTTCTTCGTCGACTTGTTGTAGTTGCGCACATAAAGCCACAAGCCAATCAAGATGCCGATGGCGCCGCCGTGGCTGGCGAGCCCGCCTTCCCACACCGCCAACATTTTCAATGGGTTGGAAAGATAATACTCCGGCTCATAAAACAGGCAATGGCCGAGACGTGCCCCGATGACGGTCGAAACGAGCATGTAAATCAGCAACTTGTCCAACGAATCCTCGGCCATGTGCTCGCGCTTGTAGATGCGCTTCATGATGAAATAGCCGATGAAAAAGCCCAAGGCCCACAGCAGGCCATACCAACGGACGTGAATGTTACCGATAGAAAACAAGACGGGGTCGACGTTCCAAGTGATGTAGTTTAGTAGCATGATTCTGAATTTTGAGGCAAAAGTAGGAATTATTTCAATACAAAAGCCGGCACTTCGACAAGCTCAGTGGCCTTGAACGCAAAAATTTCACTTCGCTGTAACTTTTTCGCCCAAACTCCGTATTATTGCAAACGATGGACAGAAAACAGTTCAACAAGTGCGTGGAGCAATATGCCGACCGGCTTTTCCGCTTCGCGTTCGCGAGCCTCCGCAACCGCGAGCAGGCCGAGGACGTGGTGCAGGAGAGCTTTGCCCGTGTTTGGGAGAAGGCGAAGAACATAGACTTTGCCACGGCCAAGACCTACCTCTTCAGCACCGCCCACCATGCCATGATTGACGAAGTCCGTCGCAACCAACGCTTTGCGAGCTTAGAAGAACAAGCACCGAACGTCGAACAAGGGAGAAACACCCCCTATCCCGACGTGAACGACATCCTGCACAAGGCCATCGGCACCCTGCCCGAAGCGCAACGCAACGCCCTGCTCCTCCGCGACTACGAAGGCTATTCGTACCGCGAAATCGGCGACATCACGGGGCAAAGCGAAGCACAAGTGAAAATCAACATCTATCGCGCCCGCACTGCACTGAAAAACAAACTGAAAAGCATCGACAACCTCATCGACAACGAGCCATGAACATCACTATTGACAACTACGAAGCCTACCTCCTTGATTATGTGGAGGGCAACCTCAGCGAAAGCGAGACGAAGCAACTGCAATCTTTCGTCGCGGCCCAAGGCTTGGACTGGGACGAACTTACCGAGGAACTTCCGCATTTGGAAGCTCCTACCCTTGCCTATGAAAACAAGGAAGGCCTGAAGAAAAAAGCAACTGTCGTGCCGCTTTACGCCAAAATCGCTTCGGCAGCCGCCGCTACAGGATTGTTGCTCACCGTCAGTTTGTGGCCTGAAAAGTCGTTGCCGAAAGTAGACCCGATTGCTGAGCTACAACCTATTGCCGCAACACACATCGAGAGGCCGAGGGAAAGGCTTGCCTTGCAGACAAGACCCGCTCAATTCGTCAAACAGAATGTCGTGGTCGGAGAAAAAAAGGTCGAAGTTGAGGAGATTGTCATGGAAAAAATGGGAATGCCACTTGTGGCCGAATTGCCGTCCATCAAATCAGGAACGATGCAAATTGAAAGTTCCATTTCTGGTTTCATGGAGCCTGATTTCGACTATTTGGCCTATCGCATCAATGCAGGAATGGCTCTCGCACAATATGAAAACAATTCGTTTGAGGAAAACGTTGAAGATGAAGGCGTTTCGCTTATCGGCAGAGGTTTGCTTTGGCTGACGGGCGGTCGCCATTCGAGCTTCGCCAGCCTCATCAACTCGGGATTGAGACAAGCCAAGAAAGAGACCATCGAGGCCGCCACCGACATGGCCTTGGCTGCCTACCAACGCGCCGACGAACAGCTTGCATCGGCCAAGGAACGTTGGGAGGAGAAACACGGGGAGTAATTCGCCTAATATGCAAAATTCGCCGTAGAACAACAACGGCGAATTTCACGAATTAAGCGAATTAAAGTTCTATTTCCCGCGTGAGACCATCCTCAGAAATTGATGCTGAACCCCAACATGAGCGGGTGCGCCTTAGCCGCATCCTGCCCTTCCATGAAGGTGGGGACAAGCGCATAGTTGGCAAAGAAGCCCAAATTCTCGCCACCGATACGGAACGAGGCATCACATTTGAACAGGTTGGTCGTGTAGTTGTTATAGGTCTTCACGTTGCTGCCGTCGGCATACTTGATGCGGGTCCAAGAGGCGAGGCGAATGCCGCCCGTCACACCAAAGTCGATGTAGAAATGGCGTGTTGGCCTCACTTCGATCATCAGCGGGACTTGGGCATAGAGCAAGCCGAATTTACTATTCTTCACGGGGCGGTCGTCGGGCAGCAAAGTGTTGACCAACTCATTGTTTTCCACCGTCATCCGGATATAGTTTTTCCAACTGTAGTTGTTCCAGCCGATGCCGATGCCCGTGAACAGACCGACCGAGTGCTTCCTGTTGAAAGCGATGCCCACGTCGGCGATGTTGAAGCCGAAGTACCAACTGCGCATCGGGCGGATGGCCATCAAGTCGTCGGGACCCGTGTAGGTGTTCATGCTCGATGGGTCGAGGAGCATATTCAAGCCTGCATCGAAGCCGTTCCAATGGGCATCGAAGAGGAGGTTTCTTTTCTCGACGCATTTCCTTTCTGAACTGTACTTGTAAGAAAACACTTCCTTGCGTCCATTAGACCAAATCTCGCCCGAACCTGTTGAGTTGAAACGCGATTGATCATAATGCAATTCAGGTACCCGCAAGTCGCCCGAACCAGTGAGCGTGGCGTTAATCATCTTGCATTGTCCCTTGAGCGTGACATCGCCTGATCCAATCATTTTAATGTTGATGGTATCATAATCCACGTCCAACCTAATGTCGCCCGAACCTAACAGGACAATGTCGAGTGTGTTGCCCTTTATCACGCCGCTGCCAATGACATCGCCAGAAGAGCAAAGGATGATTTTGTCAAGCTGGGGCATGGCGACATCATAATCACTTGAGCCTTTAAGAAGCACATTGCCATCAACGACATACCTATCGGAAGTACCCTTGTCGCCACGCGACAGCGAGAATCCGTCCTGACTTTGCCTGATTGTCACATTGCCGGAACCTTCAACAGTGATGGCATGGGCCTGCGAATCGTCATTCTTCAAAAGCTGATAGTTGAAGGACTTATCAAACTTGTCGCCCCACTTTTCCATCTCTTTCCCCCACTGCTCCATTTCCTTGCCCCATTGTTCCATGTCTTTCTCAAAAGACTCCCAATCGATGGAATCCGAAAGATGCTGCATATTCATCCCCAACTCGTGCATCCATTCGGAAAACAGCTCTTGCATTTGCGACAATTCAGCCTTTCGGCTCTTCATGATGCTATCCGTTTGGGGATCAATAGGTTTGGATTCATTCACCTGCGCCTTCATCGTTCCGAAGGCCAGCAGCAGCAAGGCTGCCAAAATCATTCTTTTTT
>CAMKAR010000058.1 GCA_946410535.1 uncultured Bacteroidales bacterium | reverse complement strand
TCCACGCACCTAAACAAAACACAAAACAAAACGTTTTACCAATAATTAAACCAATAGTACTATGAAGAAAAATGTATTCTCATTGATGCTGTTAGCCTGCTTCGCCTTCGTGGGCGTGGCCAAGGCACAAGAAGAAATCAAAGTGACGGTCAACACTGACGTCAACGCTACCATTTCAGACCTAAGAGTTCCCGTCGTACTGACCTATGCTCCCGAGCCCATGACACCTGCCGGATTCCTCTCCATCGGCATGGCCTTCAGCTGGGGCTACATGTTCCCCGCCGAGATGATTGCCGAATACGATGGCAAGTATTTGACCCAGGTCGCCTATGTGGACTACACCAACTCCGCTGGCGATTACGAAGTGCACATCTGGCAAGGTGGCGACACGGCTCCCGCAACGGAAATCGCCCGCCAAGCCTTCACCATCTCCGGAACGGTCAACAACATCGTCCCGCTTCCGCTCGACCAACCCGCACTCATCGACGGCTCACAGAACCTGTGGGTGACCTTCTATCAAGACGGATCGGTGCAACAAGCCGCTTGCGTCATCACCGACATGGGCGACCCCAACAGCCGCTGGATCGGCGTTGATGGCTACGGCTGGATGGATATGGCTTCGGTGCAAGGCGGTGCCGGCTACAGCTTCGCCTTGTGGGCCTTCGCCGACGACTACGACGCCATCGGCGAGTTCGACAGCAACATAGCCGTGTATCCCAACCCCACCACGAGCAACGTGACCGTGGCCGCCCCCGGCATGAACCACATCACTGTGTTCAATGCCATGGGACAGATGGTGATGGACATGCCCGTCAGCAACGACAGCCAGGTTTTGGACATGAGCCAATACCAAGCTGGCGTCTACATGGTGCGCGTGGCTTCCGAGAAGGGCATCAGCACCAAGCGCGTTACCGTGATGTAATCGTGGTTTAACCCAATGGCCATAATACGGCAATCCGAAAACAACAGAATCCAGGAAAGCAGTCCGAAAAAGATTGCAATCCTGGATTTTTTTGCAACATTTTTTCCTATTTTTGCGAGTTTAACAACGACTTTGTTTTTTTATTTCAACTAACTATTATTCAATTATTTAAATCATTAAGTCATGAAGAAAAACTTACTTTCATTGATGATGGTGTGCTGCCTCTCCGTCATGGGTGTGCAAGCACAGAACAATGTTGAGGGAATCACCGTGAAGACGGCTCCCGATTTCGTTTCGATGGTTGCTGCCAACCGTGCCACCACCGACGGCGTTTGGCTCACCTACGCTCCCGAAGAGCTGACCGAAATCACCGCTGTGGGCATCGGCATGGGCTTCTCATGGGGTTCCATGTTTCCTGCCTCCATGTTGACTGAGTTTGCCGGCGCCACCATCACCAGCTTCGCTTTCGTCGATTCGGGCGACCCCGCTTACGAAGGCGACTATGAAGTGCGCATCTACCTCGGCGGCGAAACCCAAGGCGAAACCATGGTCTGCCAAGAGCCGTTCCACGTCAGCGGAACCCAAGGCAGCATTGTCGAGTATCCGCTCAACACCCCCATCGGCATCGACGGCACGCAAAACCTGTGGGTGATGTTCTACCAAGACGGCTCGCTCGAGTATCCCGCTCCTGCCATGGGCGACATGGGCGACCCCAACAACCGCTGGATCGCCGTTGATGGCTACGGCTGGATGGACCTCGCCACCGTGGGCGGCGAAGGCTACAGCTGGCTCGTTTGGGCTTACGCCGACGGCTACGACATGATTGGCGAAAACGCCGACGAAGTCGCCATCTACCCCAACCCCACCACTGGCAACGTGACCGTGAGCGCCACTGGCATGAACCACATCAGCGTGTTCAACGGCCTCGGCCAAATGGTATATGACGCCCCCGCCAGCAGCCACTTGGAAACGCTCGACATGAGCCAATACCAAGCTGGTGTCTACGTGGTGCGCGTGGCTACTGAAAACGGTGTCAGCGTGAAGCGCGTAACCGTGATGTAATTCTATGGTTAATGACAAAGAAAGGCGGCCTCACGGTCGCCTTTCTTGTTTTTAATACCCTTCTTCGGATTGCTCTTCGCCGCCACCATCGTCACCGCCTTCGTCGCCATCCGGGCGGTTACGTTTGATGTTCTGCTGGTTGATGCGGTAGTTGAAGTTGAGCGAGAACGAACGGCGGTTCCAAGTGCTGGTGCTGTATTGCCAGAATCCGTCGCCCCACGACTCACCACCCATGCTACGTGAGTTGAACAAGTCGCGCACGTTGAAGGTGATGGTGCCGTTGCCATGCAAAATTTCCTTGCTCACGGCGAGGTCCATCCACCAGTTGCCGTCGCGCATACCGAGTGGCTCCTTGTGCGGACCCATGACGTGGGCCGTCAGCTGCAAGTCGAACCAATTGCTTATCTTGAACTTGGAAACCATACGCCCAAAGAGCATCCAACTCTCGGTTTCGTAATACTGCTCCTCGATGTAACCTCTGGTGTAAGAACGGAAGAAGTTGACGTTGCCATTCAGGTTCCACCATTTCGTCATCTGGCCTTGTGCCACGGCTTCAATGCCAAAGTCGTCGGCCTTTCCGAAGTTGACAGGCATACTGTAAAACACACCGTTATCCTCATAGGTATAGTTGCGTATCATGTTGTTGCCATGACGGTAATAAGCCGTGAAGTTGAAGCTGGCCTTGTCCCAAAAATGGATGTAGCCGAGTTCGTAGCTGTCCATGTAAGTCGGCTTCAGGGCCGGATTGCCCATGCGAATGTTACGGTTGTCGTTATAGGATCGGAACGGACTCATCTGCCAGAAGCCCGGACGACGGATGCGGCGCGTGTAGCTCACCTGGAACTGGTTATACTCGTTTACCGAATAATTCAAGTGTGCGCTCGGGAAGAAGTCGAAATAGGGCTTTCCCCCGTTGATGGAGTCGGTGCCGTCGTGGGCATAGCCCTTCAGGTTCGTCATGATGTTGGTCATCTCGGCCCGCACGCCGATTTGTCCCGACCAACGGCCCCAGTCGTTGCCGAGGCTGGTGTAGAGCGCGGCCACCTGCTCGATGTATTCGTAGTCGTAGCAATAGTTGGTCAAGGGAGCCCAATTCCCTTCATTCATTTCCCACACGCTGTCGTTGCTCAGGATGTTGCGGTTGGTATATTTCCCGCCAATCTCCCATTGCGCCTTGGTGAGGAAAGGATGCACATAGTCGATGCTGGCCTGCAAGTTGCGCATACGCTGGTCGTTGCTCGTCTTTTGGTAAATCGTCCAAAGGGCAGATTCCATGTCCTTGTTGGGGTACATGGTCTCCGTGATATCCGAGCTGGCGTTCTCCGCATTGGTGAAGAAACGCACGTTGGCCTTCAGGCTGCGACCTTCGCGCACAAACTTCTTGTCGTAGTCCAAAGTGACCTCATACATGGGATCGGTTTCCAAGTAGTCCTCGGCACGCTCGTCGTAGGACGAAGTGCCAAGCAACGGATACTCATCGTAATATTTCACTATGGGATGCGTCTCCAAACGCCCGAAACGGTAGACGAAAGCCGCGCTAACGATGTCATTGTCAGTGATGTAATAATCGGCACCCACGCGCACGTTGTGTCCCATGCGGCGCATTCGGCGCTCGGTGGTCTGGTCGGTGAGCTGGTTGAAGATGGTGTCGCCCGCAGGGAAGAGAGTCCCGCCCATGATCGTGTCGTGGTCAAAAATGTCAAAACGCTTGGTTTGGTTCACGCCGCCGCCGATGTTGGAGCGGTTGTTGAAGCCATAGCTGGCGAAAAGATTCCAACGTTTGAGGCGGTAGTTGGCCGTCAGGCTCGCACCGTATTGCCACGGATAGCCGCCGCGAACGTTCACCGCGCCGTTGAAGCCCTGGCGTTTGTCCTTTTTCAGGATGATGTTGATGATGCCCGCCGAGCCTTCGGCATCGTAGCGCACCGAAGGGTTGGTGATGACCTCCACGCGCTCAATCATGTCGCCCTGCAAGGTACGCAGCGCGTCCTGTGTGCTCATGCCCGAGAGGCCCGACTCCTTGCCGTCGATGAGGATGCGCACGCCATCGTCGCCACGCAAACTGACATTGCCCTCCACGTCGACCGACACGGCGGGGATGTTCTCTAACACCTCGATGGCGTTGCCGGCGGTGTTGCCCACGTCCTTGCCCACGTTGAAGACGCGCTTGTCGAGGGTCATCTCGTAGGTGCTCTGTTCGGCCACCACGTTGACTTCGTTCAACATACGCGCATCAGGTTCGAGACTGAGGCGCCCCACTTCGACTGTGGTCTTCGTGCCGTCAATCGCGACGTTTTTATACAGCGGGATGAAGCCCATATACTGAACCTCAAGCACATAGCGGCCTTTGTCCAGTTCAAGCGTAAAATGTCCGCTCGGGTCGGTGATGACGCCAGCCACGAAAGTGGAATCGGGCAAGGCACTCGCCCTGACGGTGGCATACTCCATCGGGGCGCCATTGGATTTATCTACGACGCGGCCCTTCACCGTGACGGCTGAAGCCCATTGGGCACTCATGAGGAATGCCAACAAAACTAAGATATTTCTGCTCATAAATAGAATGTTATCTGCTCGTAAAAAGTGCGCAAAAATAGTGCTTTTCCAACAAAATATTAGTGGACAATTAGGACAAACACAACAATTTCCGCCTCAACTGGAAAAAACGGTGGTTTTTCGTTGCCGTCTGCGCAATGCCCATTTCGAAAACACGTTATAATTAGCCATAAGTCGGAATTTTTTCGAGTTATGGCTGAGTATAAGCACATTTCATGCACTTTGCAACTCTGTTCCAAGGGCATGCAAGGTGCGGCGGATTTGCAGCAGGCGTTGCTCGCTCGGCTTTGAAATGCCATAGATGTAACGCGCCAACAGGCTTTTGTTGATGCCAATGGCATGTGCCACTTCCGACACGTTGAGCCAAGGGAAACGCTTGAACATGGCCGCCACTTCGTTTTGGCTATTGGGTTCGCTCGTCTCGTAAAAGCTCGAAATGTGCATATCGGCATCCAAAGCCTCCCATCGGATAGATGTGCCTTCCTCATCGATGACAATATCGTTTCGTTGTTCCATAGTAGCCTCCTTCAGTTCAGGATAAGCCTCCAACGGGCGACTCAAAACCCGGCCTTCGGTCGTTTTCAAGTAGATTCTCTTTTCGTCAAACCAGATGTTCTTTATCTTTTCCATATTGGCAAAGATAGGTATAAAAATTTATACCCACAAGGTTTTTGAGCAAAAAAGTTGGAAAAAGGCCTTTATTCCCGCGCACTCTCAAAGATTTTTGGGTCGCTATAGGTGTGAATTAGCAAAAAAGTGCATGAAAAAAACAACATTGCTGGCGGTTTTTCCCATACTACACTATTCTATTATTCCAAATGCGTATATTGTTTCGACACCCACAATTCTTTGCCATTAAAGTCAATCTTGTAAAAATCGCCCGACTCGCCAAGGTATCTATATTTGTCACCAACATTAGGATGGCGTTTTGTGCCATCGGGCCATTTGAAGGTATCTGAACTTGTTGAAGGACCCAAGCGCAGGCGTAATTGCGAACCGTCTATGACAACAAATTGGCTTACACCGCCATCGCTTTGTTGAAAACCTTTTTTTTCCTAATAATCTTCCTCTTCGTAATAATTTTCGTTACCATTGTAACCCTCGTAAGAGATCAGTTCAGCATCTTTAAAAATGTATTTGATTTGGTAATCAAACATATCAAACAGTTCCCCAAAAAACGCCTGCATTAAATCCTGACCTTCATGCCTAAATCTATCTTCAAACTCTACTTCGACCAAAACAGTTGTAGGATAATTGATACTTGCGAATCTTTCATCATTGGTATGTATGTAACAATTATCATCGTCTCTTGTTGAAAACAGTATGTATTTGTATTCTTTACGTTGAGAATAGTCAATCTTGTTAACTCTTGCAGCAAGATACATTCGTTTGCCAACTGGGTATAACCGAGCAGCATTAACTGGATTGGTATTGAACTCGTGACACATATCGTCAAAATCTATTGTCTGGCTTAAAACCCGATTCAAATTGGCTTGGTTGGTTTTTTTGTCAGCATCCCATTTCAGGCAACTTATAAACTTATCCATATTTGAAGTGCCAAACCATTTTGACGGGAACCCATAATCAAAGTTCTGATCACTAAACTCTTTTGTCAGCAAGTCCATCGGATAATTATCTTTCTCAAATCTACAATACTCTCCAAAATGATGGAATCTCATATCATCGATGTTATAATATGAAGACAATTCAAATATATAATCATAAAGGGAATACTCCCACCAACCCGGTACATATTCCAATTCTCCAAAAGAAAAGTACTGTTCAGCCGACACAAAGCCGTTTCTTTCAACAAACTCGCCGTTTACCATATAAATCGTATCTGGGTTATTCATATTGTAGTAATAACTATGGGAAGCATAGCCATCTTCCATTTCCTTTAAACAAATAGCCCGTTCCCCTTCATAGGCGTTTTGTACTTTCAGCATTGGCCTAATCTTCAAATTCGACCTCTTCCCTTCATTCACCAATTCACAAGACGTAGTGGGTTTTTCATTTTCAAAAGTCAGGAATAATCTTTTTATGAAAAACCCGCCTTTTCTGGGGAGAATTGCTCTCACTGGAGTTTTGCGTTCCAATTCATCAATATAGATAGTGTCGCCTTTCTGGAAAATGACATAATGGTTATCTTTTGTGGACTCATTCGTTCCGCTTGATGACAGAATAGTAGCGTTTTGCGTTTTGTATTGCTCAATTGCTTTTGCCACTTTCTTATTATAATCTGTGGGGGTCAATACTATTGACATCCCAACAATTACCACAACAACCGCTGCTGCAATTAAAGATAGAATGAATATTTTCCGTCCATCGTTTTTGGGCTTGGAATCAGTTTCCTTATTTTGCTCATTTTCCTGCTCGCTATTGGATTCCGCTTGTTTCCCTTCTTCATCAGTGGAAGAACTACAGCATTTGCCAGGTCTATAATCATCATCCGCTTGATTATGGCCGTCATTATTCAATTCGTCCCTAATCTCTCCGTTTGGATTATCGACAGAAGGATTATCCGTGCCAAGGATTTGCCGTTTTTTGGTCTCCATTTCCTCCTTAGTGATCAAACCGGAGTCATACAAATCTTTTAGTTCCATCAACCTTTGCATGGTCGTCTTTTCTGTATCCGATGACATACTACATCTTTTTTATAGTTTTGTATCATAGTTGTTTCAGAAGTTCTTCCTTCTTTTTGTCAAATTCCTCTTGGGTAATAATCCCAGAATCATGAAGCTTTTTGTAGTCCAACAACTCGGACACCGCAGTCTTCTCTTGAGGCTTTCTATCTTTGATTATGGGATTTTCAGCATTTTCGGAAGAACTTTCTTTCCCTCCACTTGCAAAGCCGACAATTGCGCCAATAATTGCTCCAGGTAGATAGAGAATAAGGTCTAACGCCTCTATTCTTCCGGGGTCTTCGCCTTCCAACAATCCAACAAGTAGGTATGTGGCAAAAAAACCTACCACTGCACCAATTAAAGTTAATACTCCCTTTTTACTCATAATAAATTGATTTTAATTTCTATTTTTAATCATCAAAAGGGCTATCTTCATCCCCCCATTTATAACCACAATCATTACATTCATAGCACACGCCATTGTGATAGCAGTCATCACTTCCACATCTTGGGCATTCAATTTCCATAATTTATCGATTTAAATTATTAAGCCTATAGCTCCCCCGATTCGGCACAACTACACACAAGAAGGCTAGGAAACTTGAAATGCACCTATTTCGATTGACAGGCTCTGGAAAACACCTTTGAAGTAAAATAGATACGTTTTCCCAGCCTATATGTATCACATAATAACTGATGAATACAAATAAGACTGGCTGATTCGTATCTTATATCCACTTCAAAATTTTCCAGATTTTGTCAATCGGATACAAGCACAAATTGCCTTCAACTGCCCGGATTTTTTCCCCGAGCAATCAGCCACAAAAATACAAAGATTTTGGAAACCAAAGCCTTTTTTACGGATTTTTTTCGTTTTTTTCCACTCGGTACACTACTTTGTGGTCCACAAGTTTGTATACCATATTAGGGCGTTATATTGTGGTTTTGCGAAAAACATAAGATGACACAGGCATATTAATCGGAATTTATTGTAATTTTACAGAAAATTTCAGATAGAACAAAGTCCAAAATCGGAATTTATTGTAATTTTGCAGAAAATTCAAGGTAGAATGGAAAACACTTACATCAAACGAGAGACTTATCTCCAAAAGATCATCGACCGCATGGACAACGGCGAGGTGAAAATCATAACCGGACCAAGACGCTGCGGGAAGTCGTGGCTGTTGAAACGCATCTTCAGGGATTATCTGTTAGCCAGCGGCGTAGAAAGCGACAACATCATCATCGTTTCATTTGACTTGGACGACGAGGAGGAAATCTATGGTGATCTCACCCAACGCGACACCTTGAAGGATTTCCTTTATAGCCGAATCACCAGTGCAAACGCCAATTACTATGTCATCCTCGACGAGGTGCAAGAGGTGGAAGGCTTCGAAAGAATCGTCAACGGGCTGAATGCCAAAGACAATGTCGATGTCTATATCACCGGCAGCAATTCACATTTCTTGTCATCCGACATTCGTACCATATTCCGTGGCCGAGGCGACGAGATAAGAGTTTACCCGCTGTCGTTCAATGAATTTTGTTCAAACCGAACCGAACCCGTCAGCGAGCTTTGGAAAGAATACTACACCTATGGTGGTATGCCCGCACTGCTCCACCATCGCACTCCCGAGCAGAAGATGGCCTACCTGCAACGGCTGTGGGACAAGACCTACATCGACGACGTTGTGGAACGCAACCATGTAAAAAACCGTGAAGCCCTTTCATCATTGGCCGATGCGCTTTGCTCATCCATTGGCTCTCTCACCAATCCCTCACGCATCAGCAATGTACTGCAAAGTGTGCAGAAAACCAAAATCAGTCCCGAAACCGTCAACAACTACATAGAATACCTTGAAGACGCATTTCTTTTCGAAGGTGCCAAACGCTTCAACATCAAAGGAAACAAGGATTTTGAGAGCATCAAGAAGTACTATGCTGTTGATGTGGGGCTGAGGAACGCAAAACTCAACTTCAGGCAACAGGAAATCACACATATTATGGAGAATGTGATTTACAACGAATTGAGAATGAGGGGCTACAGCGTTGATGTCGGTTTGGTGGAAAACCGCGAAATGCGCGACGGAAAGATGGCCTACGTCCAATATGAAATCGACTTCATTGCGCAGAACGGGATGGAAAAACACTACATCCAGTCGGCATATAAATTAGATGGCGAAGAAAAAAAGGAGCAGGAATTACGTTCCTTCAGGAAAATAGACGACAGCTTTAGGAAAATCGTCATTGTGGGAGACGACATTGCCACCTACACCGACAACAAAGGCATTGTCTATATGGGGTTGTTCCAGTTTCTTAAATCAGGAATCTAAGGCAGGCGAAGCGGTTACATCGGATCCACATCCACCTGAACCTGCACGGACTTATACTCCGAATCCTGCTGGAACAACCGAATCTGCTGAGCAATCAATTCCTTCACCTTCTGTGTGTTGAAATCGCGGCGGAATTTCACCATCATCTGCTTGATATACAAATTCTTGACCCGTGAAACCACTGGATATTCTGGCCCGAGCAGGTCTTGCTTGAAGATAGGCCTGAGCATCGAGGCCAACTCCGCCGCAGCGGGATTGAGCTTCTGGTAGTCCTTGTGCTTCAAACGAATGAGAATCAGACGATAGAACGGCGGATAGCCGAACTGGCGGCGGATGACCATCTGCTTCTCGT
>CAMKAR010000057.1 GCA_946410535.1 uncultured Bacteroidales bacterium | reverse complement strand
AGGACCTACTGATTATGAGTCAGTTGCTCTAACCAACTGCGCTATGGGACCGCAGAAAAGCACTTCAAAAATCGAGGATTTCAACTTTTTTCTTGCTTTTTGCGCTGCAAATTTACAATTTTGCACCGAAATAACGCCTAAAAATTCTCAAAAATGAATGCAAAAATCAAAAACATCATCTTCGACCTTGGTGGAGTCGTCTTAGATATTGATGAAACCATCGTCTACCGTGAACTCGAAAAAATGGGCGTCGACATCCATAAACTTCCTCATTCAACGGAGTTTATCGACATCATGAGCAAATTCGACACTGGCATCTATACCGCCCCCACCTTCCGCAAACGGATGAAAGCCCTCCTCGGCCAAGAACGCATGACCGACCAGAAATTCGACGCCATCTGGAACGCCATGCTCTTAGACATCCCCCGCGAACGCATCGAGGCTCTCGAGAAGGTGAAGAAACACTACAAGATCTTCTTGATGAGCAACACCAACGTGATTCACTACGAGCTTTACATCAGGGATTTGCAACTGCGTTTCGGTTATAACGAGTTCGACGACCTGTTCAACAAATCGTATTTCTCGTTTGCAGAGCACTTGGAGAAACCCGACCCACGCTTCTTCGAGCTTATCCTTGACCACGAAGGCCTGGTGCCCGAAGAGACGCTTTTCATCGACGACACGGAAGTCAACATCCGCGCGGCACAATCGCTCGGCATCCGCACGTATCATATCCGTCGCGACGAGCTGGTGAGGAACTTGTTTGAGAATGGGGTTTTGAAGGATAGCGTTTCTGTTTAGGAAAAAAACATACAAAACCCATAAAACATTCAAATCGTGGAAAGTCGCCAACCGGCTCCTTTCCTCAGCAGCCGAAGGCTGGTTTGCAACGGCAACCCGGTTGGGTGATGTTGCTTAACATTCATAATTGTTTTGAAAGTTTTGCTGGTTTTGTGACAAATAATGCGCCTCAATATCATCAAGGACACGATAGACCTCCCCCACATCCAACGTCTCCATCAAACGCATCTTGAACGGCTTGAAATTAGGCAGTCCCTTGAAATACGAGGCCCAGTGCTTGCGGATTTCGAACAGCGCAATGCGCTCGCCTTTCCACTCCACCGACCGTTGCAACTGGATTTTGCTCACGCGGACGCGTTCCGCCACATCGGGTGCGGACAGCGTCTCCCCCGTCTCCAAATAGTGCCGTATCTGACTGAAAATCCACGGGTTGCCATAAGTAGCCCGGCCAATCATCAGTCCATCAACGCCGAAAGTTTCCTTATAATATTTTGCAGAAGGGCCGTCCACCACGTCGCCATTGCCGATGATGGGGATATGCATCCTCGGGTTGTTTTTCACCGCGCCGATGAGAGTCCAGTCGGCGGGTTCGCTGTATTTGGTGGTGCGCAGGCGGCCATGAATCGTCAAGGCGGCGATGCCCACGTCTTGCAGGCGTTCGGCGATGTCGACGATGTCGCGATGTTCGTTGTCGTAGCCGAGGCGGGTCTTCACGGTCACAGGGGTATTGACCGCTTCCACCACAGCCTTGGTGATGGCCACCATCTTGGGGATGTCGTTCATGATGCCCGATCCGGCGCCTTTCGAGGCCACTTTCTTCACCGGACAGCCGAAGTTGATGTCGATGATGTCGGGGTGGGCAGTCTCGGCATAACGCGCCGCCTCCACCATAGGCTCCACGGCGTTGCCGAAGATTTGGATGCCTACAGGACGCTCAAACTCCTCGAAATCAAGTTTCTTGATGCTTTTCACCGAGTCGCGGATGAGACCATCAGCGGAGATGAACTCCGAATAGACCACGTCGGCACCGAAAAGCTTGCAGACGTAGCGGAACGGCGGGTCGGACACATCCTCCATCGGGGCGAGGAGGAGCGGGTAATGGTCGAATTTGAGGTGGGCAAGTGTAAACATGACGCTGCAAAATTACAAAAAGTGTATCTTTGCGGCAAATTCCAATGCCATATGAGTGACAATTTGTTTATCGACAACCTGAAACAATCCACAGGGATGCGGGTTTTCATCTTCCTTATTATCCTCATTGTCAGCAGCTTGGTAGGTGCAGCAGTTTCCGCAGCCTTCATGTTTGCAGGCGACTTGGGCATGAAAATCGCGCAAGGGATTTCGTCCATCCTGATGTTCGTGGTGCCGCCCATCGTCTATTATTTTATCACCCGAAAAGAACGTGCCATGCCGGCCTTGGGCTTTCGCGCCGTCAATAAGCCGTGGCTACTCTATATCTTGATCGGTGCCGCGCTGATGTTCGTTTCGCTGCCCGTCACAAACCAACTCACCGCATGGAACGAAGCCATGAATTTCGGTTCGGCCTTCGAAAGACTTGAGGAATACATGAAAACGCTGGAAGAGGCAGCGCAAGCCGCCACCGAAAAGATGCTCAAAGCCAACAACATCGGTGGCTTGCTGTTCAACCTGCTCATCATCGCCTTGATTCCCGCCGTGGGCGAGGAACTGACCTTCCGTGGCGTGCTTCAGCAAGGGCTTTCGCGACGCATGAACCCACATGTGGCCATCATCCTCTCGGCGGCCATCTTCTCGTTCATCCATTTCCAGTTCTACGGCTTCCTGCCGCGTATGTTCTTGGGAATCTTGTTGGGTTACATGTTCTACGTCAGCGGTTCGCTTTGGACGAGCATTCTCATGCACTTCGTCAACAACGGGACCGCCGTGGTGCTCTATTACCTCAACGACAAAGGCATCATCAACGTCGACGTCGACCACTTCGGAGCCATGTCGCCCACAATGGTCGCCATCAGCGCCGCTGCTACCATCGCGCTCATCGTCGTTTGCTGGCGGAAATCAAAGGAACTTGTCCAAAAAGATGAACGGCATCAATGACTCAATGCCCTCGAAGACCATGATGGGGCCTTCCTGTCCCTGACACATCACGCGCAACGGCCGTTTCGACAGCTGCTCCACCTCCACCATCACCTGCCGGCATGCCCCGCAAGGAGCGACAGGTTCGGCGATCAGCTTCGTTTGCGAATGCGCCGTCACCGCCAAGGCCTCGAAAGCCACGCCTGGATATTTGGCCATCGCGGCAAACATGGCCACACGCTCGGCACAGAGGCCACTGGGATAGGCCGCGTTCTCGATGTTGTTGCCCGTAACGATTTCGCCGTTGGCCAAACGCACTGCCGCGCCCACGTTGAACTTGGAATAAGGCGCATAGGCACTGCGTGTCGCCTCATGGGCCCGACGCATCAACTCGGCATCCTGCGGGTCCATTTCATCGAGATTGTCGAAAACGGTGTAGGGACAGATAAAACGTTCCTTTTTCATATCATCTATTTTTTTGTTTCATTATCAACGGGATAGGCAAAAAGCAGCAAGGCCTCGAAGAAGGCGAACAGCGAGGCGCCAGCCTGAGTCTCCAAGGTGTCTTCAGCCAACATCGAGAGCGTCATGATGACGATGAAGACCGTGTATAAATAGGTGCGACGCTTGCGACTGGCACACCATGGATAAAGCAAAACGAAGAGGAAAAACGCCAGCCCAACGAGGCCAAAGGCCACGGCGATGGCGAGATACTGGTTGTGTGCCCTGAAGCGATGCTCCTCGTTGAGCGGCGATTGCAGTTCGTCGTAGGCGCGGCTGAAGGCTTGCGGCACGTCGCCCGTGCCCACGCCAAACCAAGGATGCTGGCCGATGAGGTGGAACGAAGCCCGCGTGAACTCGATGCGCTGCGAGAGCGACCCGCCATTGGGATTGTTGAAGCGCCGATAGAGGTTATACTCGAACAAGGTTGACGAAAGCCGCGCCCTCAAGCCTGGATGCTTCCAATTGTTGTAGTTGGCCACACCTTGTTCGATGTTGTGGATATCCTCGTCGGTGAGTGCCTTCACACCTTCGGCATCTTTCCGCAAATCCTTGGAAGTCAGGTAACGAGCCAAAGTAGCCTCCAGGTTTTCCCCATTCGTCGTCGTGCCTTCAAAGGGCATCGTGCTCCGTTCGGACCATGCCTCCTGCATCTCCTTCTTACAATAGTAAAGCCCCACAAACTTGCCGTCTTCAACAGGATTGTAGACGGTGTCGTGCCAATATGTGTTGCCCTGTGCGGTCTTTCTCTCCAACGTGCTGAAATCCACAGGCTCCACGTTCAACAGCGGCTTTATGGCATGTTGCATGACAACGACACCTGACAAAACGGCCACCACTGCCAACACACCTATCGCGACGGCCCAGACCTTGCCCTTTCGCCAGCGCAACAAGGCACAAACAAGTGTGACCACAGCGACCGCTGCCAGAATCACATAGCCCGACAGCGACTCGAAGATGTAGATTTGGTATATGAACCACAATAGCAGGAAAAACAGTAGGAAACGGTTTATGGTAACCTTGGATTTTACGATATACCAGCAGATGATGGCAATGCAAAACACGATGTTCAGGCAGAAGCGGATGTGGCTGATGAAATGCGAAATCTCGCGGATGTCCTCATAGTCGTGCCGCCAATAGGATACGCTACTGAACACCGTCGCCACGAAGGTCGACAGCACATAGACCAGCATCACCAAGTGGAAGCGCTTGCGGTCGAGGGGTTCCATGCCCGAAAGGATAAGCGGTAGTACCAAGATGGGCAACTTGACGCGCAGGTCTTTCAGGGCATACTGGAAATCGGTGGTCCACAGCAGGCCGACGATGTGCATCAGATAGAACGCCACCAAAAGGACGGCGGCCTTGTTGTGCCAAAAACGGGAGAGCTTGGACTTAAAGCCCCTGCCCTTAGGAGATTGCGAGTCAAGCCCACTATGACGGACGGGGACAAGAGCGTCAACGAGCCATACGAGGACGAGCCAGAAGTTCGCCATGCCCATCAGGAAGGGCGAGAGCGTCAGGCCAACCGCCATCATCATCAAGCCTAAGAGATAGGCTTGGTTCAGATAGGGCCGTATGGAAGCCTGACGGGTCATCACTCGGCGCTCAAGATGGTGTGGTATTCGTCCTTGCCGTTGGTATTGAGCAATATCTCAAAGGCGCGTTTCAGGTCGGGGTCGTTTTGCAGGGCGGCCACGATGCGGCCTTTCTGGTAGTAATAGCGTCCCACAATCTCAGAACGGAGCAGTTCCTCGATGTCCTCGCGGTTGTTGAGCAGGTCCTTTTCCTTCTCGGCGGCGAGGTTCTTTTCCAACAGGTCGATTTGCAGCTGAATCTCATCGAGATAGCCCTCTTCCTTGGCTGTTTTCTTCAGCTTCTCGATGGCTTTCTCGCTCTCGGTGGTATAGCTGAACTTCTTGTCTTTCACAAACTTCATGAAATCCTGATAGGTGGCTTCGTCGATTTTGAATCGGTCAGCCGAGTCGATGCTCTTGTGTTCGCTGTAGAACTTGTTGGCATAGTCGAAGATGAAGTTCTTGCCATAGAGGTAGGCCGTCACCGTGGCGTAAGGATCGCGGTCGACCTTCACGTCGGGTGTGATGCCGTGACCTTCGTAGACGGTGCGTCCGCCCATGGTCTTGAATGCCTTCCCCAAAGTGTCGTTCTTCATCTTGGTCGTATCTTTCTTGTGCGAGTAGTCGATTTCCTGGATGCAACGTCCGCTGGGGATGTAATAATGCGCCACCGTGACCTTCATCTGGGTGTTGTAGCTCAATGGCAAGATGTTCTGCACCAAGCCTTTGCCGAAAGTGCGTTGCCCGATGATGACAGCGCGGTCGTAGTCTTGCAACGAGCCAGCCACAATCTCGCTGGCCGAGGCGCTGTTGCCGTCGACGAGCACTGCGAGCGGTATTTCGAGGTCCAAAGGCTCGTTGGTGGTGGGATGGATGCTGTTGGCTGTGGCTGCCTTGCCTTTCATCGAAACGACAGGTTTGTTCTTGGGAATAAACAGGTTGACGATGTCGACAGCCTCGTTCATCAAGCCGCCGCCGTTGCCGCGCAAGTCGAGTACGAAACCTTTCAGCTTATGGTTTTTCCTCATTTCGACGAGTTTCTCCTTCACCTCCTTGCCGGCATCGCGGGTGAAACCGCTCAGCGAGAGGTAAGCCACGCCATTGTCGAACACCTTATAATAAGGTATGTTGTCGATCTTCACCTTTTCGCGCTTCAGCGTGATGTCGAGTGGTTTCTCTTGCCCATAACGCTTGATTTTCAATTTCACCTCGGTGCCTGGTTGGCCTTTCAGCAAGTTGCTGACTTCCTGTGTGTTCTTTTTCTTGCAGTCGACGCCATTCACTTCCATGATGGCATCGCCGGCGATGAGTCCGGATTTCTGTGCAGGCCACCCTTCGTAGGGGTCGGAGATGCGGGTGAACTCGCCGTCGTATTGGATGAGGGCGCCGATGCCGCCATATTCGCCCGTCGTCATGAACTTGGCGTTCTCGATGTCCGACTCGGGGATGAACACCGTGTAGGGATCGAGGCCGCTGAGCATGGCGTTGATGGCCGCCTCGTTGAGCTCGCCCGGGTTGATTTCGTCGACGTAGTTGAGGTTCAGCTCTCGCAGGAGGCTGTTGTAGATGTCGAGGCTCTTGGCAATCTCGAAGTTGTTTTGCTTCTCTTGGGCGATGAGGCCGAGCGGGAGGAGCAGCGCGAGGATTAGGGTGTGTATGTTTTTCATTTTTCGTTTGTTGTCTTAGTGCAGGGACTCACGTCGCCTGCTTACTAGTATGTCGTCCCTACGGGACTGGGTCGTAGCCACTGCCGCCCCATGGGTTGCACGAGAGGATGCGCTTGAAGGTGAGCCAACCGCCTTTGAAGAAGCCGTATTTCCCAATCGCCTCGATGCCGTAGTTGGAGCAGGTGGGCGTGTAGCGACAGCTCTTGCCAAGATAAGGGGAAAGCGTCACCTGATAGATTCGGATCAACAGGATCAGGAACTTAGCTGGGAGTTTTGCGATGCTTTTCATAGTTCTTGGCAATCTCGTTGACGGCTTTCTTCGTCTTCGCAAGCATTTCCTCGTAGCTGTGGATGACCGTGGCCGTATAGACTAACGCGACATCGAGCGAAATATTATCCCTTTGGCAGATTTCGTAGAGCTGGCCCTTGTTGCGCCGCCACGCCTCGCGTATCAGCCGTTTCACACGGTTGCGCTTGAAGGCATGGTGGAAACGTTTCTTGGAGACCGAGACAAGGAGGCGGACGGTGACGGGATGGTCATCGTCGTGCCGGAAAATGAAAATCACGCGATAAGGATAAACGCTCACGCCCAAGCCCTTGCCAAAAAGGGCCTGGATGTCGTTATCCTTGCAGATGCGTTCGTATTTCGGGAGTCCCTCCTTGGCCGCCATAGGTTAACGCTTTGTAAGGCAGAAGGTTATTTCTTCTTGCTCTTTTTGTACTCGGCGGCGAGGTATTCCTCGATGGCCATGGTCATGGAAGGTGCCGTTTGGGTGGGAGCGCGGAAACTAAGCTCGAAGCCGGCCTCGGTGATGGCATGGCAGGTGGCCTCGCCGAAACCGCCGATGGCGACTTCCTTCTGCTCGAAGTCGGGGAAGTTCTCTTTCAAGGAATGGATACCGGCGGGGCTGAAGAACACTAACATATCGTAGTCCTCGATCTTGATCACGTCCTTGAGGTCGGCGGAGACGGTGCGGAACATCACGGCCTTGGTGAAGTTGAGCTTGGCGGCGGTCAGCAGGTCGGTGGTCGAGTCGGAGCTGATGTCGGAGCAGCAGTAAAGGTATTTCTCATCCTTGTGCTTCTTCATGATGTCGATGAGGTCGTTGAGGGTCTGGTTGCCATAGAAGACCTTGCGTTTGCGGTACTGCACATAGCGTTGCAGATAGAACGCCGTCGACTCGTTGATGCAGAAATACTTCAGGGTCTCGGGCACGGCATAACGCATCTCCTTGGCCACGCGGAAGAAATGGTCGATGGCGTTGCGGCTGGTGAGGATGATGGCCGTGTAGTCCGGCAACTTGATATGTTCCTGCCGAAGCTCGCTGGCGGTGACATCATCGAGCTTGATGAACTTCTCGAAAGTGAAGTTCACACCATACTTTTTCATCATGTCAGCAAAGGGAGTCTTCGAAATGTCGGCAGGCTTGGGTTGTGACACCAAAATTGACTTGATCTTCATCTTTTCCTTTTCTTTTTGAACGTCTAAATACTCGGTTTTTTACCGCATCCAAATCATATAACTCGTTAAAAGACAGAACCTTGACTAAAGTATCGCCAGCCTGCTGTCACGAGTGTTGCAACGGGTGCGATTTCGAGGGCGCAAAGATACAAAAAAATGTAAAACGATGATATTTTTGTCGAAACTCTCGTCTCAATCACGCCCAAAACGAGCCTCAAAACCGCCGCCAAGCCCAATACCGCAACGCCAATCCAAACAAAGTATTTCGTGGGATTGTAGAGCAGCAAAAGGACGATGGGAATCATGACGATGAGCGTGAAAATGGAGATGGAAAACTGCACGGTCATCTGGCGGTCGATGGTGTCGCGAGTGTCGAAGAGCCAGTTGACGAAATGCAGCATCAGATAGCGGAAAACCACCCAGGCAGTCACGCCAGCGGCAAGGGTCCAATACATGCGCCAGCCGTTGTAGGCCAACACGTCGTGCGACAGCACCACACAGCTTTTTTGGACAAACAACGCCATCAGCAGGACATAGCCCAACGAGAACGACACGCAAAGGAAGCTGCCCATCGGGTTCCACTCGCGCAGCAGCTGGTTGGTGTGAGCCACGCCTCCAGGCACCGACAGCACCTGACGGAACTGGCGGGGATAGAGCTGCTTGTTGAGCACGATGAGCAACAGCATCAGCCCCAATAGGGCCAGGTTCCAGCCTTGCAGGATCTCGTAAGTCATTCGCAGCATGGGCGTCAGCGTGCCATGGAAGCCCTCGGTGATGAAACTCGGTACCACACTGTCGGCAACAAGGGTATCGGCCATCGGAACAGTGTCGACAACCTGCAATGTATCAGCATGTTGGGCAACGGTCTCGAAAGGGCTATGGTAGAATATGTCGGGATACTGCGGCATGATACGCTATTTTTTCCGCTGCAAAAATAATGGATTATTTGCAAACCAAGGCAAAAACTTACTAACTTTGCAGGTCTATTTTTGAAATCAACAATCAAACAATAATCAATCAACAATTAAACACCTGAACATGGATTTAATGCAAGAAATCATTGCCAATGCGCAAGCCAACAAGCAACGCATTGTGCTCCCCGAGGGCGACGAGCCCCGCACCCTAAAAGCCGCCGACCGCCTTTTGGCTGACGGAGTGGCCGACATCATCCTCATCGGTCCCGCCGAGAAAATCAAGGAGATGACCGCCGAATTCGGTCTCCAAAACATCGGCAAGGCCCGCATCGTCGACCCGAAGAACAACCCCGACAAACAGAAATATGCCGACCTGCTCTATGAACTGCGCAAAGCCAAAGGCATGACGCCCGAGCAAGCCGACGACCTGGCCCAGAACTTCATGTACCTCGGCATCCTGATGGTGAAGGCCGGCGAAGCCGACGGTCTCGTCAGCGGTGCCCGCTCGACCACGGGCGACATGCTGCGTCCTGCCCTGCAAATCATCAAGACGGTGCCTGGTGTGAGCTGCGTCAGCGGCGCCTTCACAATGTTCCTGCCCGAAGGTTGCCCCTACGGCACCAACGGTCGCATGGTGTTTGCCGACTGCGCCGTCACGCCCATGCCGACGGCTGAGCAGCTGGCCGAAATCGCCATCTGCACCGCCGACACCGCCAAGGCCATCGCCAAAATCGACCCCGTCACGGCCATCTTGAGCTTCTCCACCAAGGGCAGCGCCAAGCATGAGGTGGTCGACAAGGTCATCGAAGCCACACGCATCGCCAAGGAGCGTCGCCCCGACCTCGTCCTCGACGGCGAGCTGCAAGCCGACGCCGCCATCGTGCCTTCGGTGGGTGCCAGCAAGGCCCCGGGTAGCCCTGTGGCTGGCAAGGCCAACACCCTCGTGTTCCCCTGCCTCGAAGTCGGCAACATCGCCTACAAG
>CAMKAR010000056.1 GCA_946410535.1 uncultured Bacteroidales bacterium | reverse complement strand
CGACCTCAACGAAAACGAATGCACGGTGGCCGTGCTCAACTTCTTGGGTTTCCGCATCAAGGAGGAGGCCGTGCTGCTCAATCTGAGCGAAAACACGGTGATGAAATACCGCTCCAACCTGAAAAAAACGGCAGGTTCCGACCCGATTTCACCGCTTTTGGGCTGAAAAAATCTGTACTCAAATGGTGCTAACTGTTTGATTTTCAATATTGGCTATTGAAAAAAATCTGTAGTCGGCCTTTCCCATTGATTTTTTGGCAGTTTTTTGTTATAGTTTTGCATCGACGCGCATCGCGTCATTGCGTTCGACACGCATCGCGTCATTGCGAGGAGGCACGACGAAGCAATCTAGGGAACAAGTTTTCCGAAAACCAATAGTCTGGACTGCTTCATGCCCCTCAGTGACGACAAGTACGGAAAAGAAACAAACCTATAATTCATAAGTACAATGAAAAAGATTAGACTTCACACGTTGCTTGCGCTTTTGCTTTTGACGGTCACGCTGTCGGCGCAAACCATTGAGGTGTCGGGCGAATACCAGGGCGCAGTGCTTTGGGATGCCGACACGGTGAAATTGATGGGCGATGTCAACATCGAGCCTGACGAGACAGGGCTTTCTCGCCTCACCATTACGAAGGGCACTTGGGTGATTGCCGAAGGCTATTACCGCATCAAGGTCCACAACGGCTCGTTTTTCGCCCAAGGAATGGACAAATACGCCATTGTATTTACTGCACGCGACACCACCGACTTCTACAATCCCACGGCGGAATCGGGGTGGCACGGCATCCATTTGCTTTCCGACCAAAACAATGCGCAGGACACTGTGGTCATGGAGTTTTGCGAGGTCGAGTTTGGAAAGATTGTCACGGGCGCACCTGAGAATGAGCGATTTGGCGCGGGCGTCGAGGTGAGAAACAAGAAGTTCTGCCATTTCGCCCATTGCCGTTTTTCGCAAAACCGCAACGACCACAACACCAGTTCGCCGTCAGGGAGTGGCGGTGGTGCCATGTATGTGCTCAATCCTGGTAGCGTACTTATGGAGTATTGCACTTTCCACGGCAATTATGCGTGGTGGGGCGCGAGTGCTACGTTGGGCGGCTTGCGGCATTTCACCGTGCACGATTGCGAGTTCTACAACAACTCGGGGCATTATGGAACTGCTCTTGATATGCACGTTGGCGAATTGTCGCTGTCGGCATCAGGGCCGCAGGTCTACAACAACTATATCCATGGCAACCACGGCAGCACGTTGTATCTCGGCTGGGAAGGCGTTGGGCGATTGCACGACAATATCATCGTCAACAACGACGGTTATTCGCCCGTGCTGGGTACCACGGCACCCAACTATTCGCATTATTACAACAACACGATTGTCAACAACCAAAGCGAGGGGTTCCTTAACGGTCGTGGCTCAGGCATTTGGACCAATGGCCAGCAAAAGATCTACAACAACATCGTGTATGGCAACGAAGAGTACGATTTTTTGCCGATGAATATGCCGCAGATACATTTTGAACGAATGGATCCAAGCCATCCCGACCCGACCATTTTCAGCAATTGCGTCAGTTGTGCCGATGGCAACGAGGGAACGATTTGTGAGGACCCGCAATTTGTCCAACCCACGGAAGGGATTGGCTCGGAATACGACCATTCAACAACAGCAACCCATTGGGCGTTGCTTGAGACTTCGCCTTGTCTCAACGTAGGAGCCACCAATATGAGCCAGTATTATCCCGAAACCGATTTTGCTGGCAATCCTCGCGTGATCAATGGCCGTATCGACTTCGGTGCCCTCGAAGCCCCCGATTGGGATGCCGTTGATGAAGAAGCTGCCTCAAGTTGTGTCTATCCCAACCCGGGCAAGGATGAGTTGCATATCTTGACGGATTATGAGAACGCTTTCGTGGTGGTTTATGACCTCAACGGGAGAATGATGTTTGAGCGACAAATTCAGGGCTATTCTACGACTGTCGTTACAGAGGATTGGCCTTCGGGAATGTATTTCTGGAAAGTCGTTTCGACAGGCTCAGCGACGCTTGTTAGGACTGGAAAATGGGTTAAAGAATGAACAATTTGCGTTATCCGTCTCGTCATTGCGAACGCAGTGAAGCAATCCAGAGAGTTAACCCAAAGTCTGGACTGCTTCGTTCCTCGCAGTGACGCAAAGCGAAAAGACAAAAATAAACCAATTAAAAACAAGATAAAATGAAAAACAACAGATTCTACGGTTTGCTTGCCGTTCTGCTGATGGCCTCGGCACCGCTGCTGGGCGGAACGGTCAGCGTTGAGCGCGCCAAGGCCTTGGGCGCGAAGTTCGTCGAGGCCAATTTCAAGAACAGTGCTCAGTTGGAGTGGGTCTATACGGGCATTTCCGAAAAAGGCCATCCTTCGTTCCATATCTTTAACGGCACCACGGACGGTTTCGTCATCGTTTCGGCCTGCGACCTGACAAGCCCGATTCTCGGCTATTCCGAAACGGGCCGATTCGACGAAAGCAACATTCCTTCTGGCTTGGGCTATTTCCTTGACGGCTACGGTCAATCCGTTGATTTTGCGGAAGAAAACCTTGAAAAAGCCGATTTCGTGATTGCCCAGGAATGGGAAAACCTTGAACGTTGCGGCACGACACAGACCACAAAACTCGGGAGTGTGGCACCCTTGATTGCCACCCGTTGGGACCAGGAATGTTATTACAATGCCGCTTGTCCGAAGGACGAGGATGGCCCTTGCGGCAGTGCCTTGGCGGGTTGTGTTGCCACTTCGATGGCGCAGGTGATGAAGTATTGGAGCCATCCGCAGCAGGGCACAGGCTCGCATAGTTACAACTGTCCGCCCTACGGCAATCTGTCCGCCGACTTTGGCGCAACCACCTATCTTTGGGACGAAATGCCGGAGTCGTTGCAGGGCGATAACCCATATTTGGCCACGGCCATGTACCATTGTGGGGTGAGCGTCAACATGTTTTACGGCGCCTATGCCAGTGGCGCGTTCCAAAGGGATATACCGGCAGCATTGAGTTCCTATTTCGGCTATGGCCCATCGCAAAACTTGGTTAGGGATGATTACCCCTACGATGAATGGGTGGCCATCATGTATGATGCCTTGGATGCCGCCATTCCGATCCTGTATTCAGGGAAAGATGGTGGCAGTCAGGGCCATTCGTTCATCTGCGATGGCTATGACAGCAACGGCTTGTTCCACATCAACTGGAGTTGGGGCGGCGTTTTGGACGGCTATTTCAGCATCGACAACCTCCAGACCTACAACCAGAATTGGAACATCAGCCAAGAAATGGTGGCCAACGTCAGGCCGTTGCCAGTGTATAATGCGACACCAAAGGCACCCACCGATTTCGCGGTTGAGCCGCTTTCTGATGAGTCGTATAGCGCCAATCTGCATTGGACAAATCCAAACAAGACCTTGAACAACAGCAATTTGAGCCATATCGACCAAATCGTGGTCAAGCGGAATGGGGTGGTGGTCTATACTGAAGACAACGTCACGCCAGGCGCAACGATGCAAATCACCGACGAAGTGCCGCATTACGGGCTTTTTGACTATCAGGTGTATGCGGTCAACGATGGCGTTCAAGGATTGATAGCTTCGCAAAAGGAAGTGCGTTTCGGTCCCAGTTGCACATGGACGGTGGTGGCTGGCACAACTTCTTTCACGGGTTGGCAAGGGGCTACCATTCAGGTGATTAACAATGCGTCGCAGGTGGTTGCCACCGTTTCGGCAAACGCTTCGAGCGAGACGCTTCATGTCGAGGTGCCTTTGGGTCGCGTTTCGTGGGCTTGGATGAAAGGCAATAGCTCCGTCAGTGATGTGAGCTTCGTGATTAAGGATGCTGAGAATCAGGTTGTTTATTCCTATTCGGGTGCGCCTGCCGATTTGCCTGACGGGATTTTCCTGCAAACGAACAACAGCTGCGGCAATGGCACGGATTGCGGTGCGCCTATCGAATTGTATGCCTTCGCGGAAGATGACCATGTCGTGTTGGATTGGTTCGATTCAGCCGAAGCAGGGTATTACAACGTGTATCGCGATGGAACTTTGTTGGTTACGGTATTGGGTCAGGAAACGGGGTTTGTCGACGAAGAACCAAACTTTGGCGGCAACTGTTACTATGTGACCGCCTTTTGCGAGGGAGGGGAGAGCGACCCGACCAACGAGGCTTGTGCCACGGTGGGCGAGGGGTGCCAGCCTGCCCGAAACCTTTGGTTTGAGATGACGAACAGCAACAAGGTGAAACTCACTTGGGAAACGCCGCAACCCAACACGGGCTTGTCGGGATATTATGTCTACCGCACGAAGGAGGCAGACATGAATTGGCAGAGAATCAAGACTTTGGGTGCCAATTCCACTTCTTACACCGACAACACCGCGATGGAAGACGAAACCTCCTATTTATACAAGTTGGTGGCCTATTACCAGTCCATTGATTGCTATTCCGCTCCAGCGCAGTCGCGCTACAACCCGATGGAGTATTTCGTCAGGGTTTATTGGTCGGTGGATGGGGTGGCTGAAGCAGGGGAGAAGTGCATCGATATTTATCCCAATCCCGCCAAGGATCTCATAAGAATCGACGGCATCGAGCCTGCCGAGGTGCAGGTCTACAACGCCATTGGCCAGTTGGTGAAAACCGTAAAAAACGCTAACGAAATCAATGTCAGCGACTTGATGGAAGGGATTTATTTGCTGCGCATCACCGCTGCGGACGGAGAATGCTATACGAACCGCGTGGCGGTGAGGAGATAAAACATAGAGCAGTCACGACGCAGGCGTGGAAGTGGGATAAAATGCAAATAATGTAATGTTTTGATTATCAGCAAAAACACTATTATTTTTGGCGCAATCTCGTATTTTTTACAAGATTGCGCCAAAATTTATATACGCGCAAGGCGAATACGAAATCACGAAAAGCTACGATGCTTATATGCAGCAGCGCATGAACATCTTCCGCAAAGTGACAAAGACCAAGAAAACGCTTTCCATCGCTTACATCACTTCATTCGGCCAGAAAGACAACATGTACAGTCGCCGTGTGCCACGACAAGTGACCGGCGATGCCTTTTTTGAGTGAAAAGCCACCGCCCCCATCTGTAAAAATCAGGGACCACATGCTCAGGGGCCTTGATGAAGATGGGGAAGTGATTGAAAAAGTAAATCACATTCAAAAAATTCTTATTTTTGCAGTCATGAAAACGTGGTTGCCCATAGTGTTGGCTTTTTCCTTTCTGACCGCCTGCGCCAGACAGCAAACGCCACCTCCGCCCGAGGAGGACGTGCTTTATCGCATAGAACAATTCTACCAACCAAAGCCCGACAGCGCCGCCCGAATCCTCGACACGCTCGATATTTCGGTGCTTTCCGAGAAAGAACGTGCGCATTACTGCCTCTTGAAGGCGCGAACCAATCAGCTCCAATGGAAAGTCGGGGCCGAGACGGATTCGCTACTCCATGAAGCCGAGAACTATTTCGCCAATGGCAAGGACCAATTTCTTGAAGCCATTACCTATTGGACCATCTCCCTTGATGCCTTGATGACCAGAAAAGGCGTCAAGTTCGTACTCGACTATCAACTAAAGGCACTCCAAAGCATTGAGTGCTGCCGTCACGTGGATGAGCGCTTCGTTTCGTACTCTCCAAAACCAACTACTGAACAGAACGTCATTGACAATATTAAATACTCAATCACCATGAGGTTGGGCATGGCGTACGCTGAGAGCCATTACTATTGGGAAAGCATCCGTTACTTGAAGCCGACGGAAGCCTTTTTTTACGATAACCATCTATACACGATGCATACAACCACGGCATACGGTTTGGGATTGTCCTATATGAGACTCAATGAGCCCGACAGCAGTTTCAAGTATTTCGAAAGGGGATACCTGTCGGCAGAAAAAAGAGGCAACCGCGAAGACATGGCTTTATACCATTCCCTGTTGGCGAGGCTTTATAAGAACATGCTGGAGAACCATCTTTATGAGGATGATACAGAGGCGAAAACATTGCTCCTAAAAGCAGTTGCAGAAAGCAAAAAAAGCCTCGACATCTTAGGCGACACACTTACAAAGTACAAATCCGATGTCATGGATGTCCTTGCCTATGCTTATTGCGAGCTGCACCAATACGACTCCTGCATGTATTACGCCAAGCAAGTCTATGAAATGCCGAGGTCGCTGTGGAAAAGCGAAGCCGCACACTATCTTTATCAATCATATCTTGCTTTAGGCGACAACGAAAAAGCGCTGCATTACGTCAATCTGTACCTTGGCATGGATCATGACGACGTTTCGGAGATGATGGCCGTCGCCAAAGTCAAAGAGGAGTACGACCTCAAGATGGAGCTTCAGAATAAAGACAACGAGCATCAGATGAAACGCACGAGGCTTTACTTGCTGATTGCCTTGCTGTTCATCGCATTGTTGCTGACGTTGCTTTTTGTTTCCCGCTACCGGAAAAACAAGGAAATCGAGGTGCTGAGGCTTCGCGAAGCACAACGCCTGCTGGAAGTCGAATTGGGACAAATCACGGGCCAGCAAAAGGAGATGCTGCAACGGCGCGTGATGGTCATCTACCAATCGCGCGTCAAAGACCGGCTGCAGCGCATCCTCGACGAGTTTGAGGCCGCCTATCCAAAGGCCATGGAGCGGCTGAAAGCCGCCTGCCCCAACCTGAACGAGACCGAGCGGCGCATCGTCGTCCTTTCCTTCCTGCAATTCCGCGTCAAGGAAGAAGCCGACCTTCTCGGCCTGACCGAAAACACAGCCCAAAAATACCGCTCCAACATCAAGAAAAAGGTCGGTTTTGACCCGATTTCAGCCCTTGCAGACTGAGAAAAACCTGTATTGTTATTTCATAATGCATTGATTATCAAACTCAACCAAGAACAAAAACCTGTACTTGGCACTTGGGGTTGTTTTTTGGCGGAATTTTGATATATTTTTGTAGGCGCAAATCAAAAATGATGTCAAAATGAAAGACTTGAGACAAACGGTTCTGATGCTCGCCTTGCTCCTTTCGGCGGCATGGTGCCATGCCCAAGGCGTGGACGGAACGGAAAAAGAAAGGGATTACATAAATTACCCTTATTGGATTGATGAGGTTACAGAGCAGCCCACTGGTTATGTTATTGATGTCAATGGCAATGTAGAAATCTCGACGGTAGAAGGCTTGGCTTGGCTTCCAAGTGTGGTGAATGGCTTGAACGGTTGCATTCCAGATGACTTCAACGGCCGCACTGTGCGACTAACTAACGATATAGACTTTGAAGCCGTGGCAAAATTGCGCTTTACGCCTATTGGCAGCCGGGAGCATCCTTTCAAGGGCACTTTCGATGGAGGTGGTCATACACTTGATGGTTTGTACATTGGACTGAATCAAGGTGGGATAAGCGACGAAGAGACCAATCTTGATTTTGGATTCTTTGGATATATATGTCATGGCATCGTGAAAGATATTACTATCAATTCAGGTGGTCTTGCCAATCGTCACCTTGTTTTTGGGCCGGATTATGAACAATATTACGATGGGGGCATGGTCGGCTTTGCAGATTCATTGTCATTGGTGGATGGCTGCATTGTCAAGATTTTTGTGAGTTCCAGTGGTATGGATGTGAATAATCTTGGAGGGGTGGTCGGACTGAACCGCAATTCCACAATCAGGAATTGTGCTTATGTCTATGGCAATCATGCTATGGGAGCAGGAGACCGCGCAGGAGGCATCGTTTTCAAGAACCTTTCAGAAGGAGGCTATGCTGATGCTGAAATATGCAATTGCTTTTACTACGGATATTTTTTGGAATGTCTGGAAGGAGCTTATGCGTTGGGTGGAGTGGCTTGTTTTAACGAAACGGATCCAAAATCACAAACAGGCGGATATAAGGCTGTTGTGAAGAACTGTTTCGCCGAGAGTATTTCGGTATTGAGAGCCACTTATGGCGGCTCAATTGTTGGCCAAAACATGGAAGGTTGTGTTGTGGAAAACTGCTATGGCCATATTTGGAACAATTATGAATATGCTGGCTTGTTTGGACTTACTTTGGGCGATGTCGCCCAATGCGCAGAGTTCTTGCCCACAGGTCCGTGCCAACTGGAAACAAGTGTGATGGTAGGCTCCACTTCTACCGATGTCATGGTGGATGCCCTCAACGCTTGGGTGGATATGCAAGAAGATCCCTCAATTTACAAGCATTGGGTGTCTGTTTATGAACCTTACAACATCCCGATGTTCGAGGATGGTATTGAAGCTGTTGATGAAAGCAACGAGTCTGTTGCTTTATCATCAGTTTATCCCAACCCCGGAAAAGATGTGTTCAATATCCGCACGGCTCTGCCAAATGCTTATGTCGAAGTGTATGATTCGAACGGAAAACTGATTCACCATCAAGAAATTACCAATGAAACAACCTCGATTAATGCTGAGAAATGGGCTTCGGGAAGTTATGTTTGGAAGGTGATTTCAAACGGCCAGGAAGCAGAAAACGGAAAATGGATAAAACAATAATACGATGAAAGCAACAAGAATTTACACCCTGCTTGCGTTCCTGATAGCAGTGGGAATAGCGTCACTGAAAGCACAGCAGCCTTACGACCTTGAAGAAGTCTTCGTGACAGATGAAGCCACGCCTGTTTATGCGCAGTACATCAACACGGAGGAAATGATTGTGTTTACCACAAACACGGAGAAGTTTCAGTTTATCAAAATGCGGGAGAATGGCGAAATACTTGGTGCCGTCGATTACTCATTCGCGCCAGAATCTGAAACCTATCTCGTTTCCCGTTTCATGAGATTACCCAACCACAAATACTTGCAGTTCTTTTATGAGACTGTGGAGGATTCGACCACGTTTCACGCCATTGAAATTGACGAAGACTTGCAGATGACAGTGAAAGACTATAGTGGCAAGGTGGGTGATTTCATGCTCGAAGACGGTTGGCAGACCTACATAACAAGAGCCGTCGTTTGCAAGGATGGTACTAGTTTTCTTGCCTACGCCCCAGACAGCCTTTACAAACGTTCCAACGGAAATCAAGTAATGACAGGAGTTAGGATTATGAAATTCGATTCCAAAGGTGAGTTGGTCGGAGAACGGGTTTTCGATGACTTGATTCATTGTGTTTTCAACCATTGGCTTGAACCTGCTCCCGATTCCTTGGGGTGCCGACTTATAGTACAGGAGTTAAACGATTACGGCTCCTATTACGGCATTTATGTCAATGGCTATCTGCTTGATTCGGAGTTGAACACAGTGTTGAAGAGAGAGAATATTAGTAGTTTCATATATCCTGGCATGATTGAAGACCCCGATTCCTACCATGCCAATCCGTACAACGGTAAGATATACGTCGTAGGAAGCGTGAACACCCCATATCCGCAACCCATTGACGATGAGATAGGCATGGCGGTGATGGATGAAAACTTCGTTGAGGAAAACTACACTTGGGGCATGCATCGGCTGGTCGACAGCCAAGGTGCCCAACAAAACGCCATTGATTTCACCGAATCGGGCGACGTTTACATGCTTGCGCACATGGACTTTCGAGCCAGCATAGATATCTGCAATAATTTTTATCTTGCTTGGCTTGACGAAGACTTATACAAGAAAGGCGAGATCTATTATCACAACGAAACAAGGGCTTTGTATCCGGTAAGCGTTCATGCTAGTCCCAATGGAGGCTGTCTTGTGATATGTATTGGCTTTAACAGGGAAGACCCCTCTGTCTGGGAGCACACCATATTCAAAGTCAGTCAAGGCATCTTGGATGACATTGAGGAAGCCCATAACGCTGGTTTCGTCGTGGCGGTGGCTTATCCTAATCCGGGGAAGGATGTGCTCAATATCCGCACGGCCTTGCAGAACGCCCGCGTGGAAGTGTATGATATGAACGGAAAACTCATCCACAGCCAAGCTCTCACGGAGAACGTGACTGCGATTGATGCAACGGATTGGCCTTTGGGTGTTTATGTTTGGAAGGTGATTGTAGATGGGAAGGAAGCGGAAGTTGGGAAGTGGATCAAGGAATGAAAATAC
>CAMKAR010000055.1 GCA_946410535.1 uncultured Bacteroidales bacterium | reverse complement strand
CGGTTATCTTCTCACCGCAGAAGCGACAGAATTTCGCCTCGTCGCGGTTGGTCTTATGGCATTTCTCACAGGTTTTCATGGCTGGAACTATTTGTTTGTAGGTGCTTTCTCACTGGCGTGTTTCGCTTCGGGCTCAAACATCTTTTTCAGCGTCTTATTGCCCACCACGCCGTCGGCGGTCAACTTGTTGTCCTTTTGGAATGCTTTCACGGCGGTGCGCGTGGCCTCGTCGAAGGTGCCCGAGGCCTCGCCATCGAAGTAACCCAACTGCTTGAGGCGCTTCTGCATGGCGGTCACGGCCTCGCCTTTGCAGCCTTTTTGTAGATTCTTGGTAATCAACGGCATGGCAATGGCCTCTTCTACCGCTTTTTCTTCGACTTTGTCCCAACCCAAAGTGTGAGCTATCTTCTGCATGAACGGATTTTGCGTTTCCGTCCCACCACGCGGGAGCAACAGGCTGAAACTCCATAGCAGCACCGAGGCACCAATGAATATGAGGACATATCGGCGACGGCTCGTGAGGTCGTTTCCCCATTTGTTGATGTATGAGTCGTCGACCAAGCCGTTGAGTGAAGAGTCGAACTCGTGCTCATCGCTATAGGCGTAATAGAGCGGTTCGAGCACATATTCCTCGAAGCCGGGCTTTTCGAACTTGCGGGCTTTCTTGGCAAATTCGCTCTTGTTGAAGACGGTCAGTATGGTGAAAGTAATCAATGCGGCCAACACGACGACCAAGTAGAAATACAGGATGAACTGCCCAAGGAACTTCACCAAGAAGAAGAGCACGGCGGCACCCACTACGCCAACGATGATGGGAATCAGGCAGCCGTCGGTGTCGAGGACGAAATAGAGTATGGCTCCGGCGACAAGTCCCACCGGCCAGATCCAGTTCTCCAACTTGAGGCCTGATGTGTCGACCGTGGGATGCATGATGATGTTCACCACGAGCACGATGGCGAGAGCGGTGAGCGGCAACACGCCCAAAAGCAGCGACAAGAGGAACTGCGTGGCGTTGCGCCGGCTCTGCTTGCCTATCTTGCCCTTGCCCTCGCTGACGATGCGTTTGGCTTCGTCATGGGCCTCCTCGAAGCGTTGGACGGCGGTGTCGTCAGGGGCAATCTTGCCGACATCCTCAAGGTATTCGTGCAAGAGATTTTCGTAGGTGAATTGCGGCTTGAGGTTGGCGTTGGGGTCTTCGTGGTGCTGCACCGCGAGCCAGCCCCGCAAACCACGTTCCTCGTATTCTTTCTTGAGGGTCTTTTTCGAGAATTTGAACAGTTCGCTCACCGTGGTCACGTCGGCGTCCTCGTCTTCGAGATGATAGACCGGGTCGATGCCAAAGCCTTTGATGACCTTCATCCATGCCACTTGCTGGAGATAGTCCTCGTCTTTGGGACCGGCTTTCTTTTGGTTGTCGTCGCTGTCAAAATCAAGGCAATACTCCAACCAGTCGATTTGCTTGCGGAAACGCTCGCCCTTGGTTTTCATGAAATCGACGACGTATGAATCCGACTCCGACCCTATCGTTTCGAAATTGAAAGTGATGCCTCCGACCGCGTTGATGTTGAGATAGCGATATCGGGTGTCTTTTTTCTGCTTGTCATTATCGTAGTCCCAAATATTGCCTTTGTACTTGTTCCAACAAATATTATAGACATCGTTCAGCACCTTGCCAATGCCTTCGGCGGTCATGGCATAATGCGGGTTTTGGGGGTCGTTGCAAAGGTTGATATCCGAAAGCGGGTCGATGGTTTGGATGCGAAGCATGTAATCGTAAGGCAAGGCGTCGGCCAGCTTGGGGTCGCGTATCCTGACCCATTCCGTAAACTTTTGGCTTTTAATAGCTTTATTGGTGTCATAAGATCCCTCTGCGCGGTTATAGAAGTCGCTGATTTCCTTCAGAGTGCTGGCTTTGCACGTCACTTTCTCCCCTGTTTCCTTGTCGTTTCCTTCGAGTTCAAACGGTCTTTCGGGCCAGATGGCGTAGATGGCAGCCACCGCGCCGCCGTTTTGGTCGTTGCGGTAGCGGTTCTCGACGATGTCGTCCAATCGGGCTTGCAGTTCGGGATAGTCGGCGAGCCACTTGTTGAGCTGACCTTTGTAGAGGTAACGTGCCGCGAGGGCGATGTCTTCGGCCATGAAGTCGGTCAGGTCCTCAAAGGTGTGCGCGGTCTGGTGTTTCGAGGCGTTGTAGACGATGTTGAGGTCGGCCAAAATCTCGTCTTCCTCCACAGGCACGTCCTGCCCGTTGATGTAGGCGTCAATCGACTTGAAGTCCCATCGTTTCTCCGGGCTTTTGATGAGCAGTCCCCTCACGATGCGGTTGAGCGGGTCGGGGATGTCGGCGGGGATGTCGATGGTGCCTTTCATCTTGCGGAGCGAGTTTTCCTCTTCGGCGCGTGTGAAGGCCTTTTCGCCCATCCACATCGAGAGTATGGTCATGCCGAGCGAATAGAAGTCTGCCTTGGGTGTCATCTCGCTCGATATGCTCCCGTCGTCGTTCATGGTGGCGTTGTCTTCCTTGTAGATTTCGGGGGCGGCATAGATGGGGGTGCGGTTGCGCTTGGTCACGCAATATTTGCGCATGATGCCGTCCTTGGTCTCGGTTTTCAGCAGGTCGGCAATGCCGAAGTCGCACAGCACACAACTCCAAGTTTCCCTGTCCTTGATAAGGATGTTGGCGGGCTTCACGTCTTTGTGCAACACATTGGCTTCGTGCATCTTGTCGAGGCTCATGGCGATGCTGTAGGCGACGAGGAGGACGGCTTGCGCCTTTTTCTCGTGCTTGGGGTCGGCGACAAAGTTGAAGTCGGTGTTTGCCGCGCTTTTGCCTTCGATGAACTCCATCAGCTCGAAGGTGTCGCCATAGGCTTCAATGTCGACGATGCAGTCCTTGCCTTTCAGTGGCTGCAAGGCGTCCAACACCTTCTTGTTGGTTCGGAATCCCGGGTGACAGAGCTTCAAGGCGTAGGTTTTCTTGCCTTCCTTCACTTTGAATATCTCGCCTTCGGTGCCGTTGCCAAGACGTTCCGTGATGGTGCAGTTGTGGCCGCCCACTGCAACATCTTCGCCCACTTGGTGCGTAAACCCCGAGGCGGTTTGGCCTTGCGGTTTGGCCGCCCTTCTGGGGACCGTCGCTGTCCTTTCAGGAGCCGTCGCTGTCCTTTCGGGAGCCGTTGCTGTCCTTTCGGGGGCTATGGCTGTCCCTTCTGGCGCATGGGAATCCGCCGGCGTTGTTTCCGGTGCCACAGCCGTGCTTTCGGGTACTGCAGTCGTCTCGTCCGCCTTGGGTTTCATCTGCGACGCGAGGTCTTTCAGCGACATCTTTGGTTTGTTGTTGTTGCCTTCCATGCTTGTTATTGTATTTGTTATGTTTCTTTTTTGTCTCGCATCGGGCGTACTAATCAATCCTCTTATACACTTTCCTCTGTTTTTCCACTTCCTCCAAACTCGTTTGCGTGACATCGATTGTTCTGGTGACCCAATGACCGCCGTATTGCCTCACGCCACATTCCTGCGGACCTCTATGAAATATCTGGCACTTGTTGCATATCCAGCCTAATCTATCTTCTTTGACTGTGCGTGTAACCATTTCTTTTTCTTTGTAGGTCTCCATGACGGCAATTTTTCGAGCGGTGGAATAGTTGCGTTGCTCTTGCGGCGTGCTTCCCGCCGGAGGCACCATCGATTCCAGCACCTTGTTGGCTTCTTCCACCATGCGTTGGTATTCGGCCTGTATTTCCTCGCGGCTTCGCGAACTGCTTTGCTTGGGTTGCGTCTTGGGTTTTTCGGCGGGCTTGAAGCCCACCTTGCCCATCAGTTCGCGCAGGCGCAGTTCTTTCTCCGTAGGCTCATGTGGGGTGTCGTCGGTGACACCTTCATCATCGTCGTTTTCAGCGTTTTGCATCTCGGCTTCGAGTTCTGCCATCTTGACCAAGATACTAACGGCTTCCTGCACCTTGGGGTCGGCCTTGGCCTTTTCGACGGCCTTGCGGGCGGCACGTGAGAGGGGACGGTCGCATTTGCGACAGAAGCTCCTGAAATTAAGCGTTCCGCAGTCGGGGCAAGTAATGCCGTCGGCGGGCATCCCGCACTCGGGGCAGTCGATGTCGGTGGGCAGCATGTTTGCGCCACAAAAGGTGCAGTATTCCACGAGCTTATGGCCACACGCGGGACAAATCTCGTAATCGGCCTCAACCGTTGCGCCGCAATACGGACAGTTTCCCGAACCAACATTCTCATTGACGTTGGCATCGGGCTTTACGGCCTCTTGCATTTGCTCGTCGGCTCGCACACGAACTTGCTCTCTCTCATTAGTTTCCATGGCTTGCTTTTTTAGTCGAACATCACTCTCGGGTTCATCTGTTGCGGGTCGCTCCACTCGATGCCGCGTTTGGCGAGCACGCCGCGTTTTGCGCTCCAATAGCCGAAGCAGAAACCCATGCCACGCGGCTCATCGCCCAGCAACGCATCGGTCTCGGCCTCGATTTCTTGGTTGATTTCCTCCCAAAGCGGAGTGCGCTCTATCTCGTCGAACTCCAAATGACGGTGCGGGTTCTTTTTCTTGTACTCGCTGTAGCTGACGTTTTCGATGTCGATAAAACGCTCCAATTCGGCGATGTGGTCTTTGACATCCTCTTCGGTGAGGTCGTCCGACTTCTCCTCCGACTTTTGCAGTTGTTCCAACTCATAACGGAGCATTTCGAGCGTGAAACGTGGCGCGTCATATTCCGAAAGCTTTTCCACCACCTTCTCGCAGCCCATGGCACGGCCTAATGGTCCCTCGTCATCGCCCACCTGCTTGATGAGTTCAAAGGTCTCCTTTGCCAAGGGCAAGTTCTTCCAAATCCGCATCTCCTCGGCGTTCTTGCGCATCACCTCCACGTTGGCGAGGATGGTCTCAACCAGTTGTTCGCTATTTTCAGTGTTTTCCATTGTTTTTTACTTAATTGGTTTACAATAATTTAATCTAATCCTCCTCATTACCCTCCAACTTGAACCTGACACGCGAGCGGATGTCGGTAGGCACTTGCCGACTGTCGACAAACCGCCATTCATCGATCATGTAGCCGCCATTGCACCTTATGTTCAGTTCCACGGCATCCTTGATGGGATACATCAACTCGTCGGTGCTTCTGAACCAATAGTCGGGTTCGTTGGGGAGCAGCGCCGTGATGGTGTCGCGGCAAAGGTTGCATTGACCGATGGCTTCTCTGATGTCGGCAATCTTCACGGTGAGGTTCCTTGGCTCGGCGTCCTCGTCGTCTTCCACAGGTGTCATTTCTTCTTGCTCCTCTTCTTGCTCCAAAGACTCATCGTCATATTCAAGGAAGGAGGGGTCGTCATATTCCTCAAAGGCATCGTCATCAGCGGATCCCATGACGGCGTTCAGTTCTTCATCGGTGGGGAAGCGCGTCAGTCCGCCCGTGGCTGCATTGAGCATTTTGATGCACATGTCGAAGAACATAACGCCTTTGATGGGTTTCAGGTTGTATTTCTCGTCTTCGAGCATAAGCATCACCGTGCCGCGTATTTCCATGGCATGTCCGTAGAGGATGGTGGCTGGCATGTTGTCGGGCAGGTCCTTGGCGTAACCGTCGCGGTCGACGGCCATGACGATATGGTTACCAGCGTGTGCGCCACGGCACAGCACTTTGCTCATACGGTTCAGTGCTTCGGAATAGTGCACAAGGTCGATGCCGTCGGCATCGATGAGTGTGGCGAGGTCGGCAAGCGTGTCGAAGGTCTCCGACTCCACCTCGGTAGCATAGAAGAACCCTTGCGGGTAAACCTTAAGCACGCCCGTGGTGTCGGGGTTTTCGTCATTAGCCGTGCGTTGATCGTAGTATTCTTGTAGCCATAGTTTCTCTATCTCCTCATCGTACTCAGGCATAAGCTTTGCAGCATAGCCACGCGCCACCTTTTCAAGTGCCCACTCAGTGATGTTGTTGCGGCGCAATGCCTGCAAGTACAGCATGACTGTTTCTTTTTGGCCGAGGCGCAGCTCGTCGGGAATGTCGTCGGCTATTCCTTGTATTTGTGCGAGCAAATCGAAGCTTTGGCTGTCGCCCAACTCGCAGCCGCGCTTGGCAACGCGTATCGCCTCGGCGGTGTCGGTTTCGTAGCCCCTTTCTCCATTAAATATGCTGATAGCCAATACATAGCAGGCGTAACGGTCGCAGTGTTCGATGGCGAAGCGAAGGCCATGGTCAAACGCTTCATGAAGTTCCTTTTGTTGCTCTTCTGGCAATGCCGCAAAATCGTCTTGTGTCATGAATGACGCCAACGCCCTGTGGCAGTTCACCGCACCCTTTGCCATGCCTTCTTCGGCAAACTGTCGTGAAAGCGACTTGTCGCCTTTGTCATAATAGTATTTGGCAAGAGAATAATAGCTTTCCGAGTTGCCCCTTTCTATTGACTTCTTGTAATACTTCACCGCTTCGTCCTTGTCGGTTTGGGCCACGGCCAAGCCTAACAAATCCCAGTAGATGGGGTCGCTGTCAGGGTGTTTCTCCAAGTGCTTCTTCAGGATGTCGACAACCTCCTCAGGGTCTTCCTTGAATCCCAGTTCGCCATAAATGAGGCTGTAAAGCTCCAGATACTGAGCCAATTCGCTCTTTTCATGTGCTGCCTTGTACATCAGGAAGGCAGATTGCTGATAGTCGACTTTGTCCTCTGCCACAGCGCCGACATAGTGCATTTCGGCCAAAGCAGCAAAGGCATCGGCCACATAGCCATAGTTGGCGGCAAGGGTCAGTTTTTCTTCCGCTTCCTTCATCGAGTTGCCGTCGGGGTTGGCGTAGTAGAGCCATCGTCCGTAGCCGTAGCAGGCATAGTAATCGTCGCTGTTCTTCAGGCGTTCCACCATCTCGGGCGAGATGCTCAGCGTGCGCCAACGGGTGAGGAAATGTTGCAGGAACTCGCGGTCGTGGGTGATTTCGAATGTTGTTTCTATCGGGCTTTGAAGATTGTCGCTCTTTATTTCCTCCCAAGTCAGTTCAAGCGAATAGTCGTCGCCGTCATAGACGCAGCCGTCGCTCCATTCGCGGCCTTCTATCTCGGCAGAATAGTGTAGGCTCTCGCCTGGATGAAGCTCTTTCACGTTTCCGTTGTAATCGGTCAGCGTGATGCAGTCCTTCTCTATACGGGCTATGTTGATGTCGCCAAAACCGATGAACGGCAGCCTTTCTAATTTTGCTTCGAAGTCGCTCTCCTCGTATTTCCATTTGCCGCTGCTGCTTATCGACCACCTCGAATGCCCATAGTTGGCGTGAAGCATGATTGGCCCATCGACGGCATTAGGCTCCTGATAGCGACCCTTCACGAATGTGCCTTCCTGACGAATACCGGCTTTGGAGTTCTCGAACACCCCCTGTCCATGCGCCAACCCTTCGTGGAACTCACCCTCGTAACGTTGTCCTTCAGTGCAGAAAGAATCACTCGTAAGGACACCGCGACCTTCGGGGCGGTCATCTTTCACCTCACCGTCATAGGTCCAACCAACATTGAAATATACAATGTGCCCGTCCTGCCATACCAATGCCCTATTCTCGCCTTTGCCAAAAGGCTCAGGAAGTGTCAAGTACTTGGCGGCGCAAGAGTCGCGTTTCCAATCTTCGGCTTTCGTGAGGTTGCCGTTTTCCCAATGCTCTTCACGAAATCTCTGCGTCTCAGCGCAATGCACGGTGAAGTAGCCATCGTAAGGCTTAAGCTGTTTGAGGCCCCAGTTCCACATGTCGATGCTGTCGCCGTTGGGGAGCCAGACGGTGATGTCGGTATGAGGCTCGTAAACGTGTTCGTTGTATTCGTTGGAGGTGTAGCGTCCGCCTCTTTGCACGATGCGCGTTCCATCCACGAGCGTGAGGGTGAGCGTCAGGCAGTCCGTGTCAGGCTCGGAGATGTCGTACGACTGCACCTCCACTTCGCGCTGCCGCTCGCCGGCGTACCATTCGATGGCAGAAGGCTTTTCAGTGAGAACCAATTCAAATCCTATCTTCCTGTTCCTAAAGAACATGGCAATCGATTTGTGGCCTTGCGGATGATGGATGCGGAACACGCCATGCAGGTCGAAGATGGTTTGGTCAGAACTCGTGTTGATCCATGCCTTCTCGATAAACGAGCCGTCGGCAAAATCATAGCGGCCTTCGGCGGCATAGGCCGGACCGTTGATGCTGGCATAGCTCAGATGGAAATAGCCCTTGAAGTGGTCGCCGTTGGGATAGGTCACCTCGCCGTCGCCGATGGGGCCTTTGAGTTCCTCGCGGATGGTGTCGCCAAACTGCCAGCCGCCTTTATAAATGGGTTTGTTGCCGTTCATAGTAGGTCGTTTTTTTAATCATCTATGTAATGGTAAAATATCACATCTGCCTTCGCTCCAGCTGCTTCCAGCTTAGCTTTAAGAGCGTATGCTTCGTCCTCGTTTTCGTAGGCTTTTACCGTTTCCTGGGCAGTATCGGCCAAATGCTTGGCTTTATTCAGGTCACAGCGCAGGATTTCCTGTATCAATTTGATGACCACCAATTTCTTGGCACCCGCCGACTTGAGAACCACATGGTAAGCACCCTTGATGTTCTCGTTTTCCGGAGTAATCGCTGTTGCCCTTTCGGAGAGCTTGACAAACTCGTAATTCAGTTTGTCGATTTCCGTCTCCACCTGCTGCCAAAACTTCCTCTTGTATGATTCTGCGAGAGCAGGTTGGTCGTAAACCGGACCGTTGTAGGCCAAGCCATAGACGGCTTCGTCCAAGGCTTTCAGCACCTCGCGCAGCTGGCTCACGTATTTGAAGCCGTAAACCGTCCCATTGTTTTCCTTGTTTTGCAAACACACCACCAAGGTCTCATAGAACGTGTCGTTGTTGCAACCTAACCCTGCCAAATCCCTCAATTTGTTGTAGCCGTGCGCCCCGTTTTCGTCATACATGATGCACAGTTTCAACTCATTGTCCGCTTCGGGCAATTTCAGACTGAGTTTTTCTGAGATTTTGTCAAGCTCTGGGGTGTAATTTTGTGAGCTAAGGTTTTTTGCGCCAAGGTTCCCTTTCATTTTGTCAAAGCTGTTAAAGATCCCAATCTGCTCAAACCTTATCGTGCATGGACGATAATCGCGATAGTCGCCGGGGATTTTCTTCCTGTCTTTCTCGTAATAGCTCACGACGATGTAGGTGGGCTCTATCGTTATCACATCGGGGTCGTATTCGTTCTTCGTGGCCTTGAAACGATAACCTTGGGTATGGGAAGGATAGCTGATGAAAACCTGTTCATCAACGTCAAAAACGTACACCTTTATATAATAGTCCCTGTCCGCAGGCAAGAGGTCATTCGGAAGAAGCATCTCCAAATCGGTGAAGCCTGAAAAGTCGTAGGAGGGAAACAGATTCTGATAAACACTCAGGACGTCGCCTACGCCGTCATAGTTCCAACTATAGTTTCCGTAATGCATGAAATCGGGGCCGGGCACGGGCGAGTCGTCGTCGGCATGATAGACGCTCGCTATGAGGCGCAACTCGCCATCCTTGCAACCGTCAACTTCAAGCGACACTTTTATCTTCGTCTGGCTCAGGCCGTCTACGAAGAGATCTGGCTCAATCTCGACTTTTCGGATGATGGCTTGCTTGTCGGGGCGGTACTCCGAAATGCCATGGCCGTCGAGGAAATCACCGAGGCTGTCGGGGAGGCCATAGTCGTCAACCAAGCTCTTGTACTGGCCCAAAAGAACGCCGATGTCTTCATCATCCAAGTTGACTGAAATGGTTTCGGCCATGATTGTTGAGATATGTTCCCTTTCTCTTGACCCGAGACGCGATACCCTTTCTTCACTATCATAAAAGCCAAAATTCTTCAAATAGTTGTCTTCCTGTAATTTAGAGAAGAAATCACCATCTACACAAAAATCGTTAAAGAAACCATCGATGGGATACGTTAGGGCGCAATAAGAGAAATTCGGATTCACGATGCTCCAAACGGCATAGAGGTCTTGTAAGGTGAAGCTCAAACCTTTGGGAGTCTCGCCGTAGTCATCTTCATCTTCTTCGTTTTTGTAGTC
>CAMKAR010000054.1 GCA_946410535.1 uncultured Bacteroidales bacterium | reverse complement strand
TCGGTCGGTTTCGAGCCCGTCGGCTTGTTGGCCGATTTCCACAATGGCTGGCTCGATGGAAAGACACAGAAAAACATGATGCTGAAATCCACTTCGTCACAAAGCTTCGCATACGTCACGGCGCAGGCCACATCATTGACGGATTCGGTGTTTTTCAGTGTCGAAAATCACCTTGTAGGGCCTTACGACGATCCCCTCATTCCAAATCTGACACTTTCGTCGAAGCATTTTTGGACGGTCAACCGCTATGATTTTGGTGAGGCCAATGTCGAAGCGTGGTTTGACTATTCCAAGAACAATGATGGCGACATCATTGAGACGCAAAACGACTCGGCCACTTTGCTCTACCGCAAGAATGCCTCTGAGCCTTGGCATGAGATTCCATACACGCTTTATGCCGGTAGCACCTGGCGTGTAGGCCGTTTCGTCATCGATGATGTTCAGTCGGGCGAGTATGCCATCGCCGTTTGGGACAAGGAGGCTCTTGGCGAAGAGGAGCATTTTATGCCTGAGCAACGGATGCAGGTGTTTCCTAATCCGGCCCAAGGCAATGTCAACATCAGCTGGGGCGAGCCTGCCAACGGGCAGATTCGCATTGCGAATGCCGACGGAAAGGAACTGAAAAACATCAGGTTTAGCCAAACCGACCATGTTAGCCTGCCCATCAGCGACCTGCCGCAAGGCTGTTTCACCGTGTCGCGACTGGACGAGGCCGGCAAGGTGGTGAACGTGGAAAAACTAATCATAAAACACTGATACTATGAAAAACATCAAATTGTTGGCTCTGCTTTGCACGCTGAGCTTTTTCTTCGCTTCATGCACGGAACCGAAGAGCGAATGGACAAATTATTATGGGTACACGAACGAGAGCGTCATCGGCACCTATTCCTTTTCCAACATCTCGACAGCTTTCGATGGTGTTGAGGGGATTGACCGCCATTCTTGCCCCGATGCCGAGGTGAGAATCGAGGGGCTGTCATCCGAGTCGGGCAAGTTGAAATTTACGATCAATTGCCCCGATGAGGAGTATTCCGAAACGATTGAAGGCATTCCCACCCCCAACGAAGACGATTTCATGATCCGCATGTCGACGGGAATCCAACATTACGGTGGCAAGATCATAGCCCATAATGTGACGGCTTATGTGATGAAGAATGACAAACAGCAACTGCGGTTGCATGGCTATGCCGCTGTCAACACCTACAAGGAAGTCGACCCTGGAACGGGTGTCGTCAACTATGAACCTATCAACGGCGAGTATTATTATTTCGATGTCATTAAAAACTAAATACTTACAACTATGAGAAAAGCATTTTTCACTTTGGCCGTCATTGTGATGGCGTTTGGAAACATGGGCATGGCCCAGCAAAAATTCAACCTGAAATCGAAGGCGACGCAAAACGTGCTGAAGCACTACGGCGTTCGCGACGAATCAACCATCGTGCCGCAAATTGCCTATTGGGAAACCACTTATGGAGAAAAGTATCGTACCGTCTACACTTACGATGAGTATGATTATTATCTCATTGAAGAGTTCACGAAGATGGACGGTGGCGACGGCTGGATGGACTATTACATGCTGTCCTACGAGTATGACTTTGCTGGCAATGTCCTGGAAATAGTGGCACAGGCGGCCTGGGAAACCGGCGTGATGCAAAACGAGGCCCGTGCCTCCTATACCTATGATGGTTTCGATTTGAGCGAGGTGGTTTACCAGGATTGGGAAAACGGCGATTGGGAGAACGACACCAAGGAAGTCTATACCTACAATGGCGACGTGACCACCGTCCTCTATTGGGATTGGAACGGCAACAATTGGGCTTCCGACGAGCTTTACACCTACACTCGCACTGGCAACACCATCGAACTCGTCATGCAATACATGCAGGGCGGTGCCTGGCAAAACGATGAGAGACAGGTTTTCACGCTTGATTTCAATGAGCGTGTCATTGAAATCCTCGACCAAGACTGGGTGGGCACTTCGTGGGTCAACGATGAATTGACGACCTACAATTATGAAGGCGATGTGTTCCCCACGAAGACCGTGAAGGAATGGAATGGCTCAGCATGGGTGGATCATCAGATGTTTGAATACGATTATGACGGCAACGGTAACGCCGTGAGTGGTCTTTCCCTTCAGTTTGGTGGAGGTAACGACTGGCTGTCGCACGATGGCGATATCGAGATGGTATTCGGCAATGGTGAGAAGAGTAATGAATACTACGGCCTTTGGGTTAGTGTGGAATATGTCGACCTGACTGGCGTGAACGAAATCAATGCTGCCAGTTTCATGGTCTATCCCGTGCCTGCCGACAAAGAGGTGACCATTGAGGCTGAAGGCTTCCAAAGGGCTGAGGTCTATAGCGTTACGGGTCAGAAACTGATGGAGAGCCTGAGCGAAAAGGTGAACGTGAGTTCTCTGAGTCAAGGTGTTTATCTCTTGAAGGTCTATGACCGTGAAGGTAATAGCCAAACGCAAAGAATCATCGTGACATGTCATTGCGAGCGAAGCGTGGCAATCTATGTCGGTGGATTTCTGTTTTTACTTCTTCAAGGTTATCCTGAATGTCGTCCCTTCGCCAACGACCGAAGATTTCACGCCGATCTTGCCCTTGTGGTAGTCCTCGATGATGCGTTTTGCCAGTGATAAACCGAGGCCCCAGCCGCGTTTCTTGCTGGTGAAACCAGGGTTGAACACTTGCTTGAGCTGCGATTTCGGGATGCCTTTGCCCGTGTCGCTCAGGTCGAGGTGGATATGGTCGCCGTCGTCGATGAGGTCAAGCGTGATTTTGCCGTGGTCGCCCATGGCGTCGATGGCGTTTTTGGTCAGGTTTTCGAGCACCCAGCGGAATAGAGATGGCACCAACGGCATCATCAACTCGCCCTCGGGCAGGTTAATCTCAAACTCGAACTTCTTGGAGAACCGTTTCTGTAGGTAGTCCATCGTGTCGCGGATGAGGTAGTTGATGTCGGTAGGCTCAAGCACGGGCACCGAGCCGATTTTCGAGAAACGGTCGGTGACGATTTGCAGCCGCTCGATGTCTTTCTCCATCTCGTGGGTGCCCACAAAAGGTTCCTCCTGCATCTTCAGTAGTTCCACCCATCCCATCAGCGACGATAGCGGCGTGCCCAGTTGGTGCGCCGTTTCCTTGGCCATGCCTGCCCACACTTGGTTTTGCTCCGAGCGTCGGGCATAGCTGAAGAGGAGATAGGCGATGAGCAAAAACAACGCGAACACAACAAATTGGATGACAGGGTAGTAGCGCATCTGTTGCACCAAGTCGGTGGTGCGGTAGAAGATGGTGGCCTTGCCCTTGTTCATGAATTCGATTTGCAGCGGCTCGTTCTCGTTGCGCATGATGGCAATTTGTTGTCTCACATAGTTCGTGTCTTGCATCATGATGCTGTCCAAGTTGCCGTAGCTCAGTATTTTGTCTTGTGTCTCGTTGGTGACGATGACGGGAACGCCCATCGAGTTCAGCGTGATCTCCTCCATGAAGTGGTCGATCATGTCTTCCAAAACGGCCTTCAGGTCGGTATAGATGCGCGACTCGTTGTAATAAAGGTATTGCACGAAGCCGTAGCCAGGGTCGATTTTGATGGGCGGGAACATGGAGTAGGCCTGCTTCATCTCGGCATCGAAAAACTTCTTTTCCTCTTGGTTAGGTGGCAGGTTGGCGCTCGAAACGATATTGCCCTTTTCGTCGGTCAGGACTAATGGGATGCTGATGTTGTTGTGCAGGATTTCGAGATAGATGGCGGTGTTCTCGTTCGACGAGATGTCCATGATGCGGCGGTAAGCGTTGGCCAACAGGTCGATGCGCAGTTGCTCTTGCTCGCTCACCTTGTTGAAGAACTCTTCCGTCGAGCTCATCATCACGGCATGTTGTTCCATGGCGGCGGCCCACATCTTCACCTGCCGCGACTCTTGCTCGGCCAACGATTTCACGAGGTGGTTGGTGTACCATAGCGACACACCGATGATGAGCAAGGCGATGACGGCCAAAGCCCATTTCCAGCGTTTCTTGTTTGTATAGAGGTTCGTTTTCACCATGATAAAAACGAAGTTTGGGCCGAAATATTATATCTTCTTCCTCATCCTTCCCACGGGGATTCCCAATTGCTCGCGGTATTTCGCCACCGTCCTGCGGGCGATGGGGTAGCCTTTCTCTTTCAGCACAAGCATCAGCTGCTCGTCGGTCATGGGGTTGGCCTTGTCTTCGTTCTCGACGGCGTCCTTGAGGATTTTCTTGATCTCGCGGGTCGACACTTCCTCGCCCTCGTCGTTGGTGATGCCTTCGCTGAAGAAGAACTTCAGCAGGAAGGTGCCGTAGGGCGTTTGCACATACTTGCTGTTGGCCACGCGCGAGATGGTGGAGATGTCAAGCCCGACTTTGTCGGCCACGTCCTTGAGGATCATGGGCTTGAGCTTGGTCTCGTCGCCCGTCAGGAAATACTCTTCTTGGATGTCGACGATGGCTTTCATGGTGATATACAGTGTGTTTTGCCGTTGGTTGATGGCATCGATGAACCATTTGGCCGCGTCGATTTTCTGTTTGACGAACTGCGTGGCTTCTTGCATCTGTCGCGAGTCCTTGCTTTTTGCGAAATCGTCGAGCATCTTCAGGTAGGTCTTGCTGATGTGAAGTTCAGGCGTGTTCCTGCCGTCCAACGAAAGCTCTACCTTGCCGTCGTGTACGAAGACGAAGAAGTCGGGGGTGATGTAATGGATGTTTTTGGCACCCGATGTGGATGCGTCGGCAGGCTTCGGGTTGAGTTTGAGGATCTCGTCCAAGGCGGCTTTCAGCTCGCGGTTGCTGACTTCCAACTTCTTGGCAATCTTGTCGTAGTGTTTCTTGGTAAATTCCTCAAAGAAGTCTTTGACGATGGTGATGGAGAGCTTGACATCGACGAAGGGATTCTCTTCCTGCAATCTTTGCAGCTGGATGAGCAGGCATTCCTGTAGGTTGCGGGCGGCGATGCCAGGCGGGTCGAGTTCTTGGACGATGTGGAGCACCTCGGCCACTTCTTCTTCGGTGGTCGAGATGTTCATCGTGAACAGCATGTCGTCGACGATGTTGGGGATGGGGCGGCTGAGGTAGCCGTTGTCGTCCAGGTTGCCGATGATATATTCCCCGATTTGCATTTGTTTTTCGGAGAGGTTCCTGTAGGCAAGTTGCTGGTTCAGATAGTCTTGGAAGGTCTCTTCGTTGACAATGGGCGTCTCGTAGGGGTCGTCGTCGGCACTGTAGTTGTTGGTTTGCAGCTTGTAGGAATAGTCGTCGATGTCCTCGTCCTGCAAGTAGTCAGTGATGTCGAACTCATCGTCCTTGCTGAAGTCGACCTCGTCGTCGTTGTAGTCGTCGTTCTCGCCATTGTCGGTGTCGTCAGCGATTGGCTCGTTGTCCTCGTAGTCATTCTCATGCGATTCTTCCAAGGCGGGGTTGGCCTCGATTTCCTCCTTGATGCGTTGTTCGAGTTCGATTAATGGCAGTTGCAGCAGCTTCATCAGCTGGATTTGCTGCGGCGACAGCTTCAGCTCCTGCCGCTGGGTTTGAGTCAATCGTTGGTTGTTCATTTCAGTTGTTAGTTTGGAGTTGTTCTGTTGTTCAGTTAGCGTCGTCCATCAACTGAACAACTGAATAACTGAACAACTGACCACTTATTTAATACAAGCAGTTTTTCGGTGTCCTCGGGAATGGGATGACGTCGCGGATGTTGGTCATGCCGGTGACGAAGAGGAGCAGGCGCTCGAAGCCAAGGCCATAGCCCGAATGCGGCACCGAGCCGAAGCGACGGCTGTCTAAGTACCAACTCATGGATTCCTCGGGGATGCCCACTTCGTGCATACGGTCGAGGAGCTTATTAATATCGGTCTCGCGCTCCGAGCCACCAATGATTTCGCCGATGCCGGGGAAGAGCACGTCCATGGCGCGGACGGTCTTGCCGTCTTCGTTCTGCTTCATGTAGAAAGCCTTGATTTCCTTCGGGTAATCGGTCAGGATGACGGGCTTCTTGAAGTGCTTCTCAACGAGGTAACGCTCGTGCTCCGATTGCAGGTCGATGCCCCAACCCGTGACGGGATATTGGAACTTGCCTTTCTTGTTGTAGTTGGAGTCGTGCAGGATGTCGATGGCCTCTGTGTAGGTGAGGCGCACAAACTCATGCTCAAGCACAAAGTGCAGCTTGCTGATGAGTTCCATCGATTTCTCTTCCTCTTTCTTGCCTTTTTCTTCGTCTTGGAGGCGCTTGCTGAGGAACTGCAGGTCGTCCATGTTGTTGTCCAAAGCGTATTGAATCAAGTATTTCAGCATTTCCTCGGCGAGGTCCATGTTGTCGGTGATGTCGTAGAAAGCCATCTCAGGCTCAATCATCCAGAACTCGGCCAAGTGGCGCGTGGTGTTCGAGTTTTCGGCACGGAAGGTGGGGCCAAAGGTATAGATCTTGCCCAAAGCCGTTGCCGCCAACTCGCCTTCGAGCTGACCCGAAACGGTCAAATTGGTCGACTTGCCGAAGAAGTCCTGCTTGTAGTCGATGTTGCCCTGTTCGTCGCGGGGGATGTTGTTGAGATCGAGGGTGGTCACTTGGAACATTTCGCCTGCGCCTTCGGCATCCGAAGCGGTGATTAATGGCGTGTGAATATTATAGAAGCCTCTCTCCGTAAAGAACTTATGGATGGCGAACACCATCGAGTGGCGCAGACGCATCACGGCACCAAAGGTGTTGGTGCGGAAACGCAGGTGGGCGATGTCGCGCAGGAACTCCAGCGAGTGTTTCTTGGGTTGCAACGGGTATTCATCTGGATTGGCCGGACCGAACAGCCCGATTTCCTTCACGCTCAGTTCCACGGCTTGGCCACTACCCATCGAGGCGACCAAAACGCCCTTGGCCCACAGCGACGCGCCGGCGTGCATCAAGGCCAGATTCTCTTCGGGGATGACGTTCAGGTCGATGACCAATTGCAGGTTATTGATGGTTGAGCCGTCGTTGAGGGCGATGAAGGCCACGTTCTTGCTGCCGCGCTTGTTGCGCACCCAGCCCATTACGGTAATCTCATTTTCAGACGCTTGCATCTGCAAGGCTTGCTTGATTTCTACTCTTTTCACGGTATTCTGGATTATTATTTGTCACTCGTTTAAATTTAATGCAAAGAAACGAAAAAAATCTCAATTCAGCTTTGAAAAATCCTTTATATTTGCAAGGTCACGGAGTGACGGCGGATATTAGGCGGATATTAGGCAGGCGATGCAGCCCCGAAGGGGCGAAATCCCTGCCAATAATGAAAAAAATGACGAAAAGAAAATATCAAACAATGAATATAGTAGTATTAAGAAAATGGTCACCCAACGACAAAGCCGAATTAATCGCGTTATGTAACGCCGTCGACCGCACCTATTTGTCCGACAGAATGCCATTTCCTTATACCGAAGAAGATGCCGATTGGTGGTTGGGAATGGTTAGGTTGAATGAAGGGAAAAACGGAATTTTCCGTGCCATCACAATGGATGGCAGAATCATAGGAAGTGTTTCCGTGGAGCGTAATTCTGACAACAGGAAAGAAGGAGAACTTGGTTATATGCTGTTGACTGAGCATTGGTCGAAGGGATTTGCTACGGAAGCCGTCGCACAAATTTGCGAAATCGCGTTGCATGAATTGGATCTCGATAAGATAACGGCTAAGGTTTATGAACCTAATATCGCCTCCATCAAGGTTCTGGAAAAGAACGGCTTCATTTTTGAAAGTCACGGAGTGACGGCAGATATTAAGCAGGCGGTGAAGCGAAGCGAAACCCCTGCGTCAACAACAATCATCGCTGGCCCCTGCAGCGTAGAGTCGGAAACCCAAATCATCGCCACGGCGCAAGCCTTGGCGAAAATCCCCGAAGTGAAGCTGCTGCGTGGCGGCATCTGGAAGCCACGAACCCGTCCTGGTGCCTTCGAGGGCAGGGGAGAGGAAGGTCTCGTGTGGCTCCGCGAGGCGAAGCACGAGTCAGGGCTGTCCACGGCAACGGAAGTGGCCACGCCCGAACATGTCGAATTGGCCCTGAAATATGATGTCGACGCGCTTTGGATTGGTGCCCGCACGGTGGTCAACCCGTTCTCGGTGCAGCAATTGGCCGATGCCTTGCAGGGTGTCGACATCCCTGTTTATGTCAAGAATCCCGTTTCGCCCGACTTGAAGCTCTGGATCGGTGCCTTCGAGCGCTTCCAAAAGGCAGGCATCACGCGGCTGTCGGCCATCCATCGCGGCTTCTCTTATTATAAGGAGTCGCCCTATCGCAACTACCCCATGTGGGAGATTCCCATCGAACTCACGCGCCAACTCAACGTGCCATTAATCACGGATGTCAGTCACATCTGCGGCAACCGCGAATTGCTTTTGCCAACAGCGCAGAAAGCCCTCGACCTCGCCACGGATGGCCTGATGATAGAATGCCACATTAATCCCGACGAGGCCCTGACCGATGCCCAGCAGCAAATCATGCCCGAAGCGCTGAAGTCGTTACTGGCCAGCCTTACTTTCCGGTCGAAGCAGTCAGGGAAGGTGGAACGCGACCTTGCGGGACTTCGCAGCGAGATCGACGACATCGACAGCGAGTTGCTCCAGCTGTTGGCTCGTCGCATGGAGGTGAGCGCACAAATCGGCGAATACAAGAAGTTGAACAATGTGGCCGTGGTGCAAATGGACCGCTGGAAGAAAATCCTTGACGACCATGTGTCGGCAGGTGCCGAGATGGGTCTGTCGCCTATATTAATTAATAAGGTGTTCGAGGCCATCCACCAGGAATCCATCGAGCGGCAGAGTCGCATCATGGGAAACGACTAAGGCCCGCCTCATCGACGAGCCTTATCGATACACGCCGAAGCGTGTTGTTTGATGCACCAAATTCAGTAGTAAAACGATTACGGTGCAAAAGTATCCCAAGTCCCGAAACCCCGCAAGAGAAACCGTCTCCACTTTTTCAACAAGTATCAACAAAATATTTGTAATATACTGGGTTTCAGATTGTTATTTGCTTTTTTTCTTTTCAGTTGGTGATGGTCAGCTTGCTGCCGTCGTAGGCGGTGCGGTATTGGATGAGCGGATACATGGTCGTTCCGTCGGTGGGGAAGTTGGGCACCATGTCAGGCTCGCGAACGATGAGTTGGCCGTTCAGGATGTTGTAATAGGCGTTGTTGCACCTGTCGACCACAAAGGGGAAGTCGACCACCATGCGCGTGGTGTTGCCGTGGCTGTCGGTGCAAGCGTCAGGTTCGTTGGGCGGCAGGCGATCGTAGGCTAGAAACTCGTTGTCGCTTTGGCGGTAGACGATGATGCCACGGCTGGTGCTTTCCACATCGGAGGTGATGTAGAGCCAGCCGCTGACGAAATTCAGCTCCTGGTATTGCAGCGTGTTGGGATAGATGGTGATGGGGTAGGGCAATATCGGTGTGTTGGGGTTCTGGGGAAATTCCCTGCAGCCGTGCAGCATCGGCAGGAGCGCCATTAATATTAATAGGTGTAGTTTCGGTCGTTTCATAACGGCAAAGAAACGCTATTTTTCGGAAAATCGTATCCGTTTGCGGGAAAAATCCTATTTTTGCCCTCAAAATCTAACGCCATGAAGAGATTGATGAAATGGATGTCGGGCCTGCTGGTGGTTGCCTTGCTCTGTGGGTCGTGCGCCTCGTCGAAGTCGCGGGCCATGCGCAAGGCCGAGCGCCAGATGGAGCAGATGGAGAAAAAATCGAAGAAACAGTACCAGAAAGCCAAGGATGCGCACTACAAACGTCAGGCCAATAAGACCAAGAAGATGATCCAAAAGGACAAACGCCATGCCGAGCGAATGCGTCGCAGGCAGCGAAGCAACCCGTTTTTCTCGTAACGAATCGGCATATCCAAGATGGTATGCTGAAAAAACGCGATTGAAACGGAAAAAATCTCATTTAAAGGTTAAATTACAAGTGTTTGAAAATCAAAAATATAAAACCATGAAAGGAATTTTTTTGAGAAAAAAACGCCGAAAAAGCATTTTTTTCTTGCGTACTTTCAAATAAGGTTGTAATTTTGACGACTTTTAATGCACCAATATGCACCAAATAAAG
>CAMKAR010000053.1 GCA_946410535.1 uncultured Bacteroidales bacterium | reverse complement strand
CGAAGACGGCACCATCGACGTGATGAACGCCGCTTGGGGCACCATGCTCGACCGCGAGCGCGTGGCCCTCAACCTGACCGAAACCCACCGCACGGTGGAAAACATCAAACGCCGCAAGGGCTTTGTGGTTCACATCGCCGATGCGCCCCATGTGGTCGAAGCCGACTGGTTTGGCGTCGTCTCCGGCAAGAAAGAGAAAGACAAGTTCGCCAAGACCGGCCTCACCGCCACCAAGTCAAACTTGGTCGATGCACCCATCATCAACGAGCTACCCATCGCATTGGAATGCGAGTTTATTGAATACCAAAGTGATGACACAGGCCTTGGTGTTATCGGCAAGGTGCTGCAAACCTCGGTAGAGGCCGACAAGATGAAAGACGGTAAAGTCGACATCGAAGCCCTGCAAGCCATCGCCTTCGACCCCTACACGCATGGTTATTACCAAGTGACGAAGCGCGTCGGCGAAGCCTTCAAGGACGGCTTGAAACTGAAAGGATGAGAGAACAAAATCAGCCGAGAGGAATATTTCCCCTCGGCTGTTTGGTTTGTAGAGACGTCACAGTGTGGCGTCTCTACAATTGATTGATGTTTACGGCAAATCGTTCAAAATCTGTCCGCCTTCGTACTGCACGCCGCCCCACTCGCCGCCGTCTTCGAGCCACACGTTGCCGTGGCCGCAGTTGACGAAGGTGTTGTTGCTGTGGGTGATGCGGCCAAACAGCTCCACGCCGTCCAAGGTGATGCCGTAGTACAGGCTCTTGCCGATGGTGCAGTTGGTGAGCGTCAGGCGCGAGTCGTCGTAGATGCAGAGGCAGCCGCCTTGGAAGTAGGCATCGTCCTCGCCGCAGTTGAGGATCTGGCAATGGTTCATCACCGAAGCCTCTTTCGTGCTGTGGTACTTGATGCCCTGCCAGTAGCTGTTCTCGTCTTCCATGCCACGGAAGATGATGGGCTTGTCGGCAGTGCCGTCGGCGATTAGAGTAACGGCGTCTTGCATGTCCACATTCTGTTCGCTCTTGAAACACAGCTCCGTTCCGGGTTCGATGGTGAGCTTGAAGCCGCCTTCAATCCAAAGGCCGCTCTCCATATAATAAGGTATGGGCATGGCTTTCAGCGTGGTGTGCTGCTCCATCTTGATGTCGCGGCAGCGTGCGTCGATGTAGTTGTGGCCGTTGCTCTCGAAAGTGTTGTTGCTGCCCATGTCGAGGAGGCCAATCCAGTCTTCGCTCACGATGGGGTATTGGGCGCAGTTCTTGATGGTGTTGCCTTCGAAAGCCAAGAAGCGGGTTTCATATTCCACGTCGATGCCATAGCCGAGCGAGCCGTCGATGGTGCAGTTTTTCATCGACACCTTGGCGCCTTGCAGGTCAATCACGGCGTTCCACACATAATCGTCGGAGCCGCCACGGATGAATTCGACATACTCCCAAACGTTGTCGGCGCGTTTCGAGTTGACGCGGATTTGTTCCCACGAGCCGTTGTTGGGGTTGTTGGCCGGACCCACGAACTTGATGGGTTTGTCAGCCGTGCCCACCATGCGCAGGCCCGCGTTTTCGCCCACTTCGATGGCGCCATTCGTGCCAGTGAACATGATGGTCACGCCAGGCTCGATGGTGAGGAGGGCGTTGCCGTTGATGACCACCCTGCCGTCAACGATGTAGTCCACGGGCAGGCCGAGGTCGGGCCAAGTGGTGTTGGCGTCGATGTTGCCGCTGAACTCGGTCGGGTCGGTGGTTTGTCCGCCGCCGCCGCTGCCGAAGGTAACGGTCACGATGTAAGAGGCTTGCGAGCCATCTTCAGCAGTCACGATGTAAGTGACGGGGTTGGTGAAGTCCATCGGGATGCCCGATGCGGGATTGACCGTGGCCTTTTCCGACACGGTGATGATGGGAATCATCGAGGTGACAGCCGTTCCCTCGGGTACGGTGGCCACGATGGTCTTGGTACTTTCGGTGATGACGGCTTGCACCGACGGTGAGACAAAAGCGAACGACAAGATTTTCTTTTCGCTGCTATCCTTCTTTTGGCAACCTGCAAGCAAAACAGTGATTGCCAACATGATAGACAAAATTCTTGAAATTTTCTTCATAGCTGTTGAATTTTAAGGTTAGTCATTGCAAAAGTAGAGGGTTCAACAATTTGCGTCAACTCCCCAAATGGGGGTATTTTGCGCTGTTTGAGCATATTAATCGTCCCTTTTGGAAATTTTTGGCAAATAATGTCTACTTTTGTGCCATGTTGAAGTACATTTCAAATACCTTATTAATATGGCTTCTGCTTTTCTGTTCGGTGGCTTCGGCGCAGTATTCCGACCACCGCAACCGGAAAACCGACTCGTTGGAAAGGGTGCTCGAAAGCGGCAAGATGCCCAATGACGAAGCCTTGATGCGGGCTTATCTCGACTTGATGTGGGGCTATTTGCAGACCGATGGGGAAAAATCGGAACGATATGCCCAAAAAGCCGTGGAGTTTTCCTACAAGATGGATGCCTTGAATGCCCGTGTCGATGCCTTGCGTATCATGGGCTTAAACCATTATGGCCGTGACGATTACGAGAAAGCCATTGCTTTTTACAACGAGGCTTTGGCGGCGACCGAGTTGATGAAAGGCGACAAACGCTACTCGGAGAAAGACATCGACGACAACCTGAGTTCACTTTATGGCTCCATCGCCAACGTCTACAACATGCAGGACAAGGCGCAGTTAGCGATCCATTACTATCAGCAGGCCTTGCCGATTTTCGAGAAATACCGTTGGATGGAGTCGACGGCGATACTCTATCACAATGTGGCTGAGCTATATAACAGCATGGGCAATGCGGAAGAGGCCGAGCGCAACGAATTGAAATCACTGGAGGCCGCCCTTGTCTCCGGCGATTCGTTGTTGATAGCCATGCCGCAAAAGGTTTTGGCGAAGCTGTATTTGGGTCGGGACGACATAGCGAAGGCCGAGGAAGCCGTGCAATATTGTTACGACTATTACGGTCGTCACAAAGCCGAGGAGAGCGATAGCTATATTGTCACCCTCGTGACCATGGCTCGCATACAACTTAATCATTACCAAGATGTTGAAAAGGCGGAAACCTTAGTCAACGAGGCGTTGGAGTGCGTCACGGAGGAGACGTGGTCGGAGACGACGGGCGATGCTCACAACGCCGTTTGCGAAATCGCGATGGAACGCAAGCAGTGGCGCAAAGCCGAAGAATACGCTTGGAAAGCGATCAATGCAGGGGAGGAGGAGACCTACAACGATTTGGGCAGCTATGTCTATTTGACCCAAATCTATGCGGAATTGGGTGAGACACAAAAGGTTAAGGAGTGCGCAGCCAAGATATTCAACGGCATGGAGGCGTTTGCCACGGCCAACTACCAATCGAGCCTTTCGCAAATGGAGGTGCTTTACGAAACGGAGAAGAAACAAGCGGCCATCGAGCAGTTGGAAAAAGAAAAACGTTGGTTTACAACGGGTTCTGTTCTTGTCGGTTGCATCTTGCTTTTGCTTGTGCTGTTGTTTTTCCTGCTATGGCGCAATGTGCGGCAAAGCAAGAAGAACGCGGTGGTGAAAGCCAAACTCGATGGCGAGTTGGCCGAGCGCGTCCGCATTGCTCGCGACCTCCACGACCGCATGGGCGGCCTCTTGACGGCGGTAAAGCAAAACGTAAACCCTGAAAGTCAGGCTTCCAAGCTGACCGACGAAGCCATTCGCGAAATGCGCAACGTGGCCCACCACCTTTTGCCCGACGCGTTGCAACGCTATGGACTGAAAACGGCCTTGTCCGATTTCTGCCACACACTGAAAAAAGTCAGTTTTGCGTTTTATGGCGATGACAGACACGTTGAAAACGAGGAAGTTATCTATTGCATCGTGCATGAATTGGTCAACAATGCAGTGAAAAGTTCGGGCGCGGAACATATCAATGTGCAACTTGTTGTGAATGAAGAAGCCACGACCATTAATGTGAGCGACAATGGCAACGGGCAAATCTACCTCGAAAGCGATGGCTCTGGGTTGCGAAACATCCGCGAAAGGTTGGAAGCCATCGGCGGTATGATGGGCATTTATTCTAAACCCGACGAAGGCACTGAAATCAACATCGAAATCCCGAAAAACCACTTGTGATTTTGTCTCTAATTCCCCTGTTTTTCAGTAGATAAAAACAAAATAATCTCAAATTCTCTAATTCTTGATAAAAAAGAAATGACAACCTTGTTAATCGCCGACGACCACCGCATCGTGACGGATGGCCTGACCAAGATAATCAATGAAAACGCAGACACTCAAGTGCTTGGAGTGGCATCGACTTTGGCCGAACTTACTGAGTTGCTGCCAAATCTAAGGCCTGATGTGTTGCTTTTGGACGTGGCCCTGCCCGACGGCGACGGCATTGATGCCATCCCACGGTTGCGACAGCTGCAACCCGACTTGCGAATCATCGTCTTGACCATGTTTGCCGAGACTTCCGTCATCCATCGTGCCTTGCATAACGATGCCAATGGCTATTTGTTCAAAGGTGCAGGCGCCGATGAGTTGCTTGGAGCCATTAATGCGGTTGCCTCTGGCGAGCAGTTTCTGTGCGATGAGGCGCGGCACATCCTTTGCGAAGAAAAGGAAACGCCCGCCACCTTGACGATGCGCGAGCGTGAAATCTTGACTTTGCTTGCCGACGGCTGCACAATGAAGGACATTGCCGACCGTTTGTGCCTCGCTTTCGAGACAGTGCACAGCTACACGAAAAACTTGCGGCAGAAAATGGGTTGCAACAACACGGCTTCGTTGGTGCGCACAGCCATCGAACGGCACCTAATATGAGTAGAGACGCGCCATGGCACGTCTCTACAAGTCGTCAATTCTTCCCGATTTTAATTCCTTTTCCTCCCGAGCTGTTGCTGCCCGAGCTGGAATTGCCGCTGTCGCTTTTTCCGCCACCGAGCTTGATTCCCGACGATGTTTTTCCGCCACCCGAAGAACTATTGGAGGAGCCGCTTTTGGTCATCTTATAGCCAGCTGCTTCGGCCATCTGCTTGATGTGGGCAGCGCGTTTCTGGGTGTTGGGGTGGCTCGACATCAGCTCGGCTATCTTGCTCGATGAGCCGCTGTTGCCTTCGAGGCTGACCAACACATTCAGCGCGTGATACATGGCATAGGGGTCGACGCCATTGGTGATGCAAAATTGGAAAGCCGTCTCATCGGCTTGGGTCTCTTGCTTGCGCGAGTAGGCATTTTGTGCCAACTGCTGGCCGAGGTCGCCAATGAAGCCTTGCGAGATGGCACCCGCCGTTTGGCTATAGGCGGCAATGCCATAACGGGCGGCCACTACCAAATAGGCGGCACGGTAGGCGTCGCGCACATCCTTATTAATAAGGTGGCCCAACTCGTGGCCGATGACGGCAAACACTTCGTCGTCGTTCATCACATCCATCAGGCCGGTGTAGACGCGCACCGAACCGTCGCCACTGGCAAAGGCATTCACCGTATTCGACTGATACACTTTGTAGTTGAGGTCCAAGTCGCTGATGTTCTTGAAACGCGCCATGATGCGGTCGAGACGTTTCGTGTAGTCGTTGCTTGCTGGCAAAATCGTGTTTTGTCCATCGGATTCCACCATGTACTGGCTGCACAACTGCTTGACTTGTGCGTCGCTGATGGTCAGGGCTTGCAAAGCGGCTGCACCCGCGTTGGCGGCTGCGCTTTGGTCGACCACTTTCATTGAGGCGCAGCTGGTCATTGAGAGGACCACTGCGCAAATTAATGCTAATTTCTTCATATTGAGTAGGTTTTAATTTTGACTTAGGACTTAGGACACGGGACTTCGTGACGCGGGACTGCGAGACATTAGCCCATGGAAATCCTTTAATCGTGCAAAAATAGTGCTTAATAGCGGAATTTTTTTCAAAAAAGTGCATTTTTTTCTTGCATGTTCCAAAATTAATGTATCTTTGCGGCATCAAAATAATATCAAAATAATATCATCTATGGAAACAAAAGAATTTGAATTCAAGGGACTTGCGATGAACGGATTCGTCGCTTTGTTTATCGAGTTTGCCATCATTGGCTTGAGCATTTGGGGGTTGGTCGCGTTCACCAACGAACAGCTGTCCACGCCCGCACTTTCCATCATTGGCATGTTGCTGGCCTGCATCCTGCCCATCGGGTTCCGCAAGTTGGAGCCTAACGAGGCCATGGTGATGCTGTTTTTCGGCAAGTACAAAGGCACGTTCACCAAGACGGGCTTCCACTGGGTCAACTTCCTGATGACCTCCAAGAAGGTCTCGTTGCGCGCCCGCAACCTCAACCCCGACAACATCAAGGTGAACGACAAGACGGGTAACCCGATTATGATTGGCCAGATTTTGGTCTGGAAGCTGAAGGACACCTACAAGGCCATGTTCGAGATCGACTCGCAGACGATGGCTGGCGGTGGCTCGGGCACGGCACCCGTGTCGGTATCGAGCCGCATGAAGGCTTTCGAGAGCTTCATCCAGGTGCAGAGCGACGCCGCCTTGCGTGAGGTGGCGGGTATGTATGCCTACGACGAAAACGAGGCCGAAACCGGCGAGCTGACGCTGCGCTCGGGCGGCTCTGAAATCAACGAGGTGCTGCTGGCCAAGCTCAACGAGCGTCTGACGATGTCGGGCCTCGAAGTGCTTGAGGCGAGAATCAACTATTTGGCCTATTCGCCTGAGATCGCTGCCGTCATGCTGCGTCGCCAGCAGGCTGCCGCCATCATCTCGGCCCGCGAGAAGATCGTGGAAGGCGCCGTCTCGATGGTCAAGATGGCCTTGGACAAGCTGAAGGACGACGGCGTTGTCGAACTCGACGAGGAGCGCAAGGCCGCCATGGTGAGCAACCTCATGGTGGTGCTCTGCGCCGACGAGTCGGCCCAGCCGGTGGTGAATACAGGGAGTCTGTATTAGTTGATAATTGATAATTGATAGTTGACGGTTTGGGGTGTAGGGCTGTCGCATTGTGGCAGCCGCACCCCTGCAAATAAAACAAAAATGGATAAAGATACTATTTCGATATTAGGCATCGGCATCGTTGCTGTAGCGATGGCTATTTTGGGGAAATTCCGTCCCGACATCATCTTCCGCAATGCGCGAGGAAAGCAGATTGCCCCCGAGAACCAGCGATTCCTATCATTTGCCTTCTTGCTCTATGGCATCATGTTCGTCTTGATTGCCATCGCATTGGGCGTCCCTCGGCTCGTGCCCTACAAAGGCGTGACAGCGGTTTCCATTGCCGTATTCATGACGGTCATCTTGCTCATCGGTTTTTGGGCAATTAAGTATAGGAATGATGAGCGGCTAAGCAGGCTCGTTTTGGTGGGTGTGTTGGTGGCATCGATGGCCTTGATTGGTTTTTGCATTTATTATTGGACAATAACCCTAAATTAAATAATATGAATCTGACAGGCTATATTTTGCTGTGTTCTTTTTTGCTGATAATGACCGCCGTTCCGGTTTGGTTTGCTATTCGTGTGAAGCGGCATCCAGAGAAGGATAGAAGCATGAGAAATGTAATGGCAGAGCATCGAGGTGCAGAATACGAAGCTGGAATGCAGAATTTCCTCATGGTCAATTACTTGTCTACAGCTCTTGCTTGGCTTGTGGCAGCGGTGCTCCAACTCTTGTTTGGCATGGAGCAAGTCTCTTCGATGCTGATTCCTGGGTGTGTGCTTTGCTTGGTTTTGGTCATTGCCAAATGGCGTTTCACGGGTGAGTTCAGCAAGGCGGGAGCGGTTACTTTTGCAGTTGTCCTTGTGCTGACGGTTATGTATCTAATTGTAAACAATTCGTAAATGATTCTTATGGAACTCTTTGATTATAGGATTATTGGAACGGGGTTGCTGCTGATAGTGGCAGGTTGGCTCTGCTACCGTTTTCCGAACATGATCAATCCCTACGGAAGCATGTCGGACGAGCGCAAAGCCCTTGTGGACATCGAAGGCCTGAAGCGGGCCACGGCCATCATCCTCACCATCATGGGACTGCTGATTATCACTGCGGATGTGCTTCATGTTTTCAATGTGATTGACGTGGAGGTGGCTTCGTGGTTGTTTTCTGGTTCGATCTTGGTTATGATTATTCCTTTAGTCATCGCCATGAAGAAATACTACGGTTTCGGGCGCGACAAGACGGGCGAAGGCGTTTACGGCCCAAGGCTCGAAAAGGCTCCTAAAATCGTTTTGGTCACCCTCGGTTTGGCGATGGCTTTCATCGCGGTCATCATTGCCATGAGCAGCCGTCCGCAACAGATTACGGTGGGCGAAGATTCGGTCAGGATTTCGGGAATGTACGGCAGGGAAATCCCTGTTGCCGACATCGTCTCGGTGGAATTGCTGGAAGCGTTGCCACATGTCAAAATGCGCACCAACGGGTCAAGCACGGGCAAGTATTCCAAAGGTCATTTCCTGCTGGAAAATGGCGAAAAGTGTATGTTATTCGTCTGTCACAAAATGCCTCCATACATCGAGATTCGCACTTCTGGCAACCTGTATTACTTGAATGGAGCCACCGAGGGAGAAACCATGAGGCTGTTTGAGGCCTTAAAAGAAAAGGAGGTTTGGAAGTAATGGCAAAGGAAAAAGACAATAATACGAATACCAAGACCTTCCTGCTCCGCGTGGATGCCGAGACGATGGAAGCCGTGGAGAAATGGGCTGCCGACGAGTTCCGCTCCGTCAACGGACAGCTGCAATGGATTATCGCCGAGGCACTGAAAAAGAATGGGAGGAAGAAGAAATGAATAGAATATGTTTCTTGTTTTTGAAACAAATCGCAACAAATCTGAAATAAATAGTGTTCCCCTAATGGGGAACTTGGGATAGACAATCTTATACGCGACTTATAAACTTCAGTTATTATGTCAGAAACATTAATCATCATTCTCGTAGTCATCGCCTACATCATCCAGGCCTACGCAGGCGGAATGGTCGCCCGCAGCCGAGGCAAGTCGTTCTGGTTTTGGTTTGGCGTGTGTTTCCTCATCATCCCGCCATTTGGCTGGATCCGCATGTTGATGGGCACACGCGACGACACTATGCCGTGATTCGTACAAATCCGCAGCGAAGCTGCAAAACAATTTGAAAAATTCGTTAAATTTGAAAAATTCGCCGTTATGAAAACAAAAAAAATCCTATTAGCCTTGTTATCATTCGCCGTTATTCGCGCACAAGCCCAAGTGGAAGGCTTCTGGAAAGGCCAAATCGACCTCGGCGCACAAAAGATTGAAATGGGCTTCGATATCAAAGTGACCGAAAATGGCTTCGTCTCCACCTTGGATGTGCCGGCCCAAGGCGCATTTGACGTGCCCGTCGACAAAACTGAGTTTCATCAAGGAAAATTAGACCTCCGCATGGATGCCATGAACGCCACCTATTCCGGCGAATTGAAAGGCCCGGCCATCGAAGGCTCGTTCACGCAACACGGGATGTCGTTCCCGCTCAACCTCGAAAGGGCGGTGAAAGAAGCCAAACAAGCGCGTCCGCAAGACCCCAAGCCGCCGTTCAACTACAAGGCCGAGGAAGTGACCTTCGCCAACCCGAAAGAAGGCAACACCCTTGCCGGAACGCTGACGATTCCCGAGGGCGAAGGGCCTTTTTCCGCCGTGGTGCTCGTCTCGGGCAGCGGACAGCAGAATCGCGACGAAGAGCTGATGAACCACCGCCCGTTCCGGGTCGTTGCCGACTACCTTTCGCGCCGAGGAATTGCCGTGTTGCGCTATGACGACCGTGGCATGGGAGGCTCCACAGGCGAAGTGGTGGAAGCCACTTCGTTGGATTTCTCCTACGATGCCGAAGCCGCCTTCGATTTTCTTCGCAATCGCAAGGAAATCAATGCTTCGCGAGTGGGTGTTTTGGGTCACAGCGAAGGCGGAATCATCAATTTCATGGTGGCGGAACGTCGGCCCGAAGTGGCGTTTCTCATTTCGTTGGCAGGTTCGGCGGTGAAAGGCATAGATGTCCTAAAGGAACAGCAAAAGGCCATCCTTCGTGCGCAAGGCATGACGGAGGAGATGATACAATTCAGTGCCAACGCCAACGCCCAATTGTTTGACATCGTGGAAGTCTCAAAGGATAGGGCAGAGGCCGACAGCCTCATGCGCCAATTGGTGAAAGGCTGGGGCT